>JAWWPV010000472.1:0-3110 GCA_033854775.1 Trebonia sp. | reverse complement strand
CGGCGACCGCCCGGCCGTGGCGCAACCCGGTACCGGAGAACGCGCTGCCCGGGACCTCGGAGTGGGTCATCCACCACCTCGGCGCGGAGCACGAGATCGAGGGGTATGCGGGCAAGGCGAGCGTCCTGACGGGGGAGTCGTTCCCGCTGTTCGTATCGACGACCGCGCGCGGCTTCACCGCGAGCGCCTACCGGCTCGGCTGGTACCAGGGGCACGGCGCGCGCCGGGTCTGGAAGTCGCGGACGGTCCGCGGCGGCGCCCAGCGGACCGCTGCCGTCTCCGACGCCACCAACACGGTCAGGGCCAACTGGGACCCGGTCCTCCAGGTGCCCACCGACGACTGGCCGCCCGGTGCCTACCTGGTGAAGCTGTCCGCGGACTCGGGCGGCCAGCGGTACGTGCCCGTCACCGTCAGGTCGGGGTCCTGCGCGGGCAAGGTCGTGCTCAAGAGCTGCGTGCAGACCTGGCAGGCGTACAACCCGTGGGGCGGCTACGACCTCTACAAGGGCCCGTCGGGCGCCTACAGCGAGCGCTCCCTGGTGGTCAGCCTCGACCGGCCCTATGACTCCAACGGCGCGGACATGTTCCTCACTTACGAGCGCAACCTGGTCAAGCTCGCCGAGTACCTGACCACGGAAAAGGGCGGCCTCGACCTGGCGTACGTGACGAGCATGGACATCGACGCCGACCCGCACCTGCTTGACGGCGCGAGCGCGCTGGTCTCCATGGGGCACGACGAGTACTGGACGCCGCAGGAGCGCGCGAACGTCACGGCGGCCCGCGACAAGGGCGTGAACCTGGCCTTCTTCGGCGCGAACGCGATGTTCAGGCGGACCCGCCTCCAGCCGACCGCGCTCGGGGGCGCGCGCGAGGTCGTCTGCTACAAGACCGACTACCGCGCCGACCCGGAGTACGCGAAGGACCGGACGGAGGTGACCAGCGACTGGCGCGAGCCGCCGAACTCCGACCCGGAATCCACGCTGATCGGCACGATCTACGAGGGCTACCCGGTGGACGCGCCGTTCGTCGTCTCCTCGCCGTCGAGCTGGGTCTACCAGGGCACCGGCGCCAGCGCAGGTGACAGCTTCCCGCACCTGGTCGGCGTCGAGTACGACCGGGTCAACCCCGCCTACCCGCTACAGCGCCCGATCGAGGTGCTCTCCCACTCCCCGCTGACCTGCGGCGGCGTCGCCAGCTACGGCGACTCCGCCTACTACACGCACGCGGGCGGCGCCGGCGTCTACAACAGCGGCACGATGCGCTGGGCCGAGGCGATCTACGGGGACCAGCCGCACGGCATCGGCGGCGCGACCCCGGCGTTCGTTCGCCAGGTCACGACCAACGTGCTGCGCGCCTTCGCGGACGGGCCCGCCGCGGACAAGCACAAGGCGAGCGACAACCTCGCCGCCACGCACGAGCACGACGGCAGCCCCATCTCCCCGGGCAACCTCCAGTAACAAAACCAGGAGTATCCCGAACGGTGGCGGCTGACTCCCGCCGGAAAACCCGTTGAGCGGGGTCTTGGTCGGCGGCTACGGTGGTGAACCGATTAAGCACATCGGGGAGGTCTGCCATGCCGGCCGGGACTATCGTGGCCGAAGGCCTCACCAAGGTCTTCCGTACCGTGGCCCGCCCGCCAGGCGTCGGCGGCGCGCTCAAGAGCCTGGTCAGGCCGGAACGCGTGCCCAAGGTCGCCGTCGACGGGGTCAGCCTGCGGGTCGACCAGGGCGAGCTCCTCGCTCTCCTCGGGCCGAACGGCGCGGGCAAGTCCACCACGATCAAGATGCTCTGCGGCATCCTGACGCCCACGGGCGGCCGCGTCGAGGTCAACGGCATTACCCCGCACAGGGACCGGATCGCCAACGCCAGGCAGATCGGCGCCGTCTTCGGCCAGCGGTCGCAGCTGTGGCGGGACCTGACGGCCCGCCAGTCCCTCGAGGTGCTGCGCGACATGTACGGGCTGCGCCCCGCCGACTACCGGGACAGGATCAGGGAGTTCAACCGGATCCTGGAGATCGAGGAGTTCTGGGACGGTCGCGCCAGGCAGTTGTCGCTCGGCCAGCGGGTTCGCTGCGACCTGGCCGCCGCGCTGCTGCACGACCCGACGGTCGTCTTCCTCGACGAGCCCACGATCGGCATGGACGTGGTGGTCAAGGAGCAGGTCCGCGAGTTCCTCCGCGACCAGGTGCGGCAGCGCGGCCGGACCGTGCTGCTCACCACCCATGACATGACCGAGGTCGCCAAGCTCGCCGAGCGCGTCGCCCTGATCGACCACGGCCGCGTCGTCTACGACGGCAAGACCGCCGGCCTGCGCGACCTGGCCGGCGTCACCTGGGAGGCGCACGTGACCGTCGAGGCCGTCCCCGCCGTGATCGACGTCCCGGGGATGCGGCTGACCAGGGCCGAGGGCACCCGCCTGTGGTTCGCCCCTGTCGAGGGCTCCGCTGCTGACCACGGGGACCTCACCCCCCGGAACGCGGTGCGGCGGCTGATCGAGCACCTGCCGGTGACCGACATCCGGGTGGAAGAGCCCGACCTCGAGGACGTGGTGCGCCAGGCGTTCCGACGATGACGCACACTGGCGAATCCCTCCGCTCCGCACTGCTGCCGTGGCGGGGCATGCGGGTCACAGTGATCACCGAACTGACCCAGCCGGTCCGCTACGTCACTCAGCTGACCATGGTCGTCACCCAGCTGGCGCTGACCTACTGGCTGTGGCGGGCGCTGTACGCCGGGGTGAAGGTGAGCGCGGGCCTCGACGCCACCCAGGCGACCTCCTACGCGCTGCTCGGCGTGCTCTACGTGCAGCTCCGTTTCGTCGACCGCTGGTCGAACGGCGACACGATGGTGCAGCTGATGTTCGAGGGCACGATCGCCTACTGGTTTATCAGGCCGGTGTCGCCGCGCCGCTGGTACCTGATCCGCATGTGCGGCGACCTAGGCTACGGCGCCGCGTGGGGCCTGGTCGCGTACCTGGCCTGCCGCGCCGCGGGCGCGATCGCGGGGCCGCCGTCGCTCGCGGCCGGGGGAGCGGCGCTGCTCACCCTCGCGCTCGGCCTGGTGATCACCTACTACCTGCAGGTCATCGTGGACCTGATGTGCTTCTGGTC
>JAWWPV010000471.1:0-5186 GCA_033854775.1 Trebonia sp. | reverse complement strand
CGCCTGCTGCAGTAGTTCTGCCGACATCGGCACCTCCATCCCGATCATCTCCCCGTCCCGACCGGTACTGACACCTGCGGCCAGCGGAACTGGTCGCTGCCGGTGCGACCAGTTTCCGGCGCGTCCTGTGTTTGTCCATCTGCATCGCCAGCAGCTTGCCCAGGCTGATCAATGGCATCCCGCCTGCCAGCTGCCGGAGGTGAGGGGATACGGCCGGCGGGTGTCAGGGGCGGCCAGCGGGAGCGAGCTCTCCCTCGGCGATCTGGCGGTCGAGCCGTTCGCCCTCGATGTCGGGGTCGGGGACGTACCTGGCGAACCACTTCGGGTGATACCAGATCCTGGACCCGGCGATCGCCATGACCGCCGGGACCAGCGTGAGCCGCACGACGAAGGCGTCGAGGAACACCCCCGCGGCGAAACTGAAGCCGATCGCCTTGATGGTCGGGTCCTTGGTGAACATGAAGGCCGCGAAGATGGAGAACATGATCAGCGCGGCCGCGGTGACCACGCGGGCCGACAGCCCGGTGCCCCGCCGGACGGCCCGGCGGGCGTCGCCGTTCCTGGTGTACTCCTCCTTGATCCGCGACACGACGAACACCTCGTAATCGCTGGAGAGCCCGAAGATGATGGCCAGCATGATGATCGGCAGGAAGCTGATCGTCTCGGACGGCGTGATGCCGAAGATGTGCTGGCCCCAGCCCCACTGGAAGATGGCGACCTGAGCACCGAGCGCTGCGACCATGGAGAGCAGGAAGCCCAGGATCGACTTGATCGGCACCAGGATCGTCCGGAACGCGAACGTCAGCAGGATGAAGGCCAGGCCGACCACGGTGATCAGGAAGACTGGCAGCGCGGCGGACAGCTTGGCCGAGACATCGATGTTCGACGCGGTGGTGCCCCCGATCAGGATGTGCGCGCCGGTCTTGCCTTCGATCGCGGCCCGGTGGCCGCGTAGCGTGTTGACCAGGGTGGCGGTGGCCGGGTCGTTCGGCCCGGAGTCCGGGATCAGCTTGATCAGCGAGACGCCGTTCTCCGCGGCGACCGGGGCCACCTTGACGACGTCGGGATACCTGGCCAGTGCCGCCGCGATCTGCGCGGTGGCAGCGGGGGTTCCGGCGTTCTGGGCGACGACGAGCAGCGCGCCGTTGAAGCCGGCCCCGAAGGCCCTGGTGGTGAGGTCGTACGCCTTGCGCTGCGTGTCGCTGGCGGGCTTCGACGCTCCGCTCGGCAGGCCCAGCTGAACTGACAGAGCCGGGACCGCGAGCACGCCGAGCAGGGCGATCCCGGCGATGAGCACGGGCACGCGGTAGCGCACGACGAACCGGGCCCAGCGTGCGCCCGCTGTGCTGCCCGGGTCGGCGGCCGACCGGCGGGCGACCCGCCCGGCGCGGGTGCCGAACCAGGGCAGCCGGGTGAATGTGATCACCTTGGTACCGGCGAAGCCGAGCATCGCCGGCACCAAGGTCAGCGCGATCAGCAGCGCGACGGCGACGGATGCGGCGGCGGCCAGGCCCATGACGGTGAGGAACGGGATCCCCACCACGGTCAGGCCGCACAGCGCTATGATCACGGTGAGCCCGGCGAAGACAACGGAACTGCCGGCTGTCCCCATGGCCACGGGCACCGACTCCTCCGGAGTCATGCCGTTGAGCAGGTTGGTGCGGTGCCGGGACAAGATGAACACGCCGTAGTCGATGCCGCACGACAGGCCCAGCATCAGTGCCACCGTGGTCGACGCCGACGCGATCGACACCACCGACGCGACGGCGGTGATACCCATCAGGGTGGTGATCACGCCGATGATCGCGCCCAGGATCGGCATGCCCGCGGCCGCGAAGGCACCGAAGGTGATCATCAAGATGACGAACGCGATGATCAGGCCGATCAGCTCCGGCACCTCGGAGATCACCGTCCGCCAGCCCGGATAGACGCTGCCGTTGTATTCGACCTCAGCGCCGGCGGCCTGCACCGGCTTCATCGCGCCGGACAGGGCGGTGAGGCTGGCGTCCCGCACCGTGGCCGCCGGTGCCGACCACTGCACCGTCCCCAGCGCGACTTTGCCGCTCGGCGAGATCTGCCTGCTCTTGTAGGGCGTCACGACCGCGGAGACCTGGGGAATCGATCTGATCCGCGCCATTGCCGAATCGATGGCCCTCTCGAGGGCCGGGTCGGTGACCTTCGCCGTGCCCCTGGCGGCGAAGACGATCGTGGTCTGGCCGCCGCTGAACGCCGGGAGCCTGGCCTGAAGGACAGCCGCCGCGTTCTGGGACTCGGTACCCGGGATCGTGAAGCTGTCATTGGTCTTCCCGCCGCTGAGCTGGGCGACGGCGATGGCCGCGATGGCCGCGGCCAGCCAGACCGCCAGGACCAGCCGCCGGCGCCGGAACGCGAAGCGGGCGAGTCGGTACAGGTACGTCGACACGGTAGATCCCTACAGCTAGACGACGGGCTTGGCTCCCGACCGTACGACTTTCACTAGCCGTACGTCAAGTGAATCACTAGCCACTCGTATGGTGAATCACTTTCCTCACGGCTAGTGACTCACTGGCCGCCAGTTTGTATGCTGAATGCGATCACGCAAAGGAGCGCACCCATGGCAACGCCGGTCCGGGGGATGTCCTCACGCGCGCTGCAGGCCGAGCACACCAGGCAGCAGATCCTCGAGACGGCGCAGCACCTGTTCGCGGAGCATGGCTACGACGCGACGTCGCTGCAGATGATCGCCGACGAGATGGGACTCACCAAGGCCGCCGTCTACTACCATTTCCACGCTAAGACGGACATCCTGCACGAGGCCCTGCAGCCGGGAGTTGAGCGCCTGGGGGATCTGCTGGACGAAGCGGCCGCGATCCGCGGGCGGCGGGCCCGGACCGAGCACATCGTGAACGGCTTCACCGACTTCCTCATCCAGAACCGCGGCTACGCGGCGGCGCTGGCATCCTCCGATCCGGCCGGGAAGCGGAACAAGCTGGACGACGAGTCGACGACGATGCGGACGACGATGCAACGCCGCGCCCTCAGCCTGCTCTTCGGCGACAACCCGACCGGCGCCGAGCGGCTTGCCTTCAACACCGTGTTCTTCATCCCCGAGTGCCTGCCCAACCTGGCCGACCTGGCCGACGATGAACTGCACGAAGCGCTCCGCACGACGATGCTGCGCGTCCTGCGGATCTAGCCAACGTCCTTAGCTGTCCTCGTCGGGCAGGAACAGCCCGCGGCCCGGGTCAGGCGGATGCGCCGCCCGGCGCGTCGATCAGTGCCCTCGAACTGGATCGTCCGAGGTGCAGGCGGGATCGGCCTAGGACGCTGGGCCGGGCCGGGCTGCGGACCTGGTGATGTGGGCCTCGATGCCGTCGAGCACGCGCTGGAGTCCGAACTCGAATGAGTCGAGCGCGACCTGCACCGTGTAGGGCGTGCCGCTTTCTGGGTGGTCATGCTGGGCAAAGACGTGCTCCTGCGACAGGCGTGTCCACATCGGGAAACGCTCGGCGTCAACGAGGCTGGCGAGCATCGGGCTGCGGGCTGCCCACCAGTCGGCGTCGCTGACGCCGGTCTGCCGCTCGGCCGCGGCCGCGTCGGCCACGGCTTTGGCTGCCCCGCGCACGTACCCGCTCAGCAGGCTGATGGTGCGGGTCATGTCGATGCCGGAAAGCCCCAGCCCGTCGATCAAACGCACCTGTGCCTCGTAGGCGGCGAGCTCGTTGGGCCCGAGCCCTGCCCGGGAGCCCGACATCTGCAGCATCCACGGATGCCGCTTGTAGACCTGCCACTGGTCACGAGCCGCCGCCTCCAGGGCGGGGCGCCAGCCGCCAGCGAGTGAGTAGCCGCGGCGGAGCTCGCCGAGCGCCGCGTCGAGCATCAGGTCCAGTAGCTCCCCCTTGCCGGGAACGTAGGTGTAGAGCGCCATGGCGCTCGTACCCAGGCGATCGCCAACGCGTCGCATCGACAGCGACGCCAGGCCCTCGGCGTCGGCCAGCTCGATGGCAGCAGCGACAATCACGGCGACCGTCAGCCCCGGCTTCCGGCCCCGGGTCGGTGCGTCGCCGACACCCCACAGCAGCTCCATCGAGCGCACGGGATCTCCCCTGCCGGAGAACTCGGCCATCGTCGCCTTGCAACTCCTTACAGCGTAAAGTATTGTTGGCCTATATTCCTTACACCGTACATGATTGAGGAGGACGTCACATGCCCGTCCGCACCCAGCCCGCCGCGCTCTCCCCGGGCGACCTGCGTGAGCAGGTCCGCGGCAGCGTCCTGACCCCCGGCGACGCCGGCTACGGCGAGGCCATCGCCGCATGGAAGCTGACCACCGTCCATACCCCGAGCATCGTGACCGTTCCCGCGGACGCCGGCGATGTGGCGGCCGCCGTGCGGTACGCCGCTGACGCACGCCTGGGCATCGGCATCCAGTCGACGGGGAGCGGTCCCGTCTGCCCGGTCGACGGGATGCTGATCGTCACCAGCCGCATGGACGGTGTCACCGTCGACCCGGCTGCCCGCATCGCCACGGTCCAGGCGGGATGCACCAGCGGCCAGGTGCTGGCTGCCGCCCAGAAGCACGGCCTTGCCCCGCTGGTCGGTTCCGTCCCGAGTGTCGGCGCCGTCGGATTCACCTTGGGCGGCGGCGTCGGCTGGCTGTCCCGCAAGTACGGTCCGGCCTGTGATGCGGTGCGCTCGTTCAACGTCGTCACCCCTGACGGATGCCTGGTGCACGCCTCGGCCACCGATAACCGCGACCTGTTCGCCGCCCTGCGGGGCGGCGGCGGCGGAGCGCTCGGCGTGGTCACCACCATGGAGATCGACCTGTTCCCGGTCACCACCGTCTATGCGGGCAATCTCCTCTACCCGGCGTCCGCCGCGGCAGAGGTCACGCAGTCCTACGCGCGGTGGGTCGCCGGAGCACCCGACGACCTCACCTCCTCGGTCGTGTTCATGAACTTCCGCCCGTCCCCCAACGTGCCCGAGCCGATGCGGGGCCAGTCGTTCCTGACGGTGCGGGGCTGCTGGAGCGGCGACCTCGCCGAGGGCCGGCGCTTCGTGGACAGCTTCCGGGCCGCCATGCCGCCGGTCATCGACACCTGGCAGGAGATGCCCTTTGCCGAGTCCGCATCGATCAGCAGCGATCCCGCCGGCCCGGCGCCCGTCGTCGCCACCGGCGGCTGGCTGACCGGGCTCGACGGCTCGGT
>JAWWPV010000470.1:0-2838 GCA_033854775.1 Trebonia sp. | reverse complement strand
ACGTTCCCGTGGGCTCTTACGCGGTCCGCGCGCTCGATGCCTACCTGGTGCGGGGTCGGCCCGCGCTAGCTTCGGCCGTAGGCAGGAACACAGCCTCGAGTCGAAAGGCGTCGCCTGCGGTGTTCCTCAACGCCCGCGGAGGCCGGCTCACCAGGCAGGGCGCGTGGGGGGTGCTACGCGAAGCAGCGGTACGTTCAGGAAAATCGGATGTGTCACCCCACACCCTGCGGCACTCCTTCGCCACCCACCTCCTCGACGGGGGCGCGGACATCCGCGTCGTGCAGGAGTTGCTCGGTCATGCCTCCGTCACGACCACGCAGGTCTACACTCTGGTGACGGTGGACAAGCTCAGAGAGGTGTACGCCGCCGCGCATCCCCGTGCTCTGGGATGATTTCCGTGCACGACAATTCCCGGAAATCTCCGGCGCTAACGGCGCGGTGGCTTGCCCCTGTCCGGCGGGGGTCCTAGAGTCCGGAATCAGTTCGCGACCTCTAGCCCCGGGAGGATCTTACTGGTGGCCGCATCGCGCGTAATAGAGCTTCTGCCGGGAGACATCGGCCCAACTGGCCGGCCGCTCCCCGCCTTTCCCGAGCCCAAGCCGCTGACGGAGCACGGCCCGGCCCGGATCGTGGCGGTCTGCAACCAGAAGGGTGGGGTCGGGAAGACCACGACCACCATCAATCTGGGCGCCGCCCTCGCCGAGCAGGGGCGGAAGATGCTGCTGGTGGACTTCGACCCGCAGGGCGCGCTGTCTGTCGGGCTCGGCATCCAGCCGCACGAGATCGACTCCACGGTCTACAACCTGCTCATGGAGCGGGGCGTCACGGCCAAGGACGTCATCTTCCCGACCGAGATCGAGAACCTGGACCTGCTGCCGTCCAACATCGACCTGTCCGGCGCCGAGGTCCAGCTCGTCTCCGAGGTCGGCCGGGAGTTCGTGCTCGGCCGCGCGCTGAAGTCGGCGGTGAAGGAATACGACTTCATCATGATCGACTGCCAGCCGTCTCTCGGCCTGCTCACGATCAACGCGCTCGCCTGCGCTAACAGCGTGCTCATCCCGCTCGAGTGTGAGTATTTCGCGATGCGCGGCGTCGCGCTGCTGATGGAGACCATCGACAAGGTGCAGGAGCGGCTCAACCCGGACCTGGCGATTGATGGCCTTCTGGGCACAATGTACGATTCGCGCACTTTGCACACCAGGGAAGTGCTCGGCTCCATCGTGAACGGCTTCGGCGACAAGGTATTTCATACGGTGATTAACCGCACCGTGCGCTTCCCAGACGCTACCGTTGCTGGTGAGCCCATCACGACGTTCGACTCGTCCTCGATGGGGGCTAGTTCGTACCGTGAACTCGCCAAGGAGGTACTCGAGCGGTGGCAGCCAGGGGACGGTCACGCCGGGTAAGCATTCCCGGGGTAGCGGAGCTGTTGCGTCCCGCCGTGCCCCTACCAGCCACCTCTGATGAACGCCAGGCGACAGGCAGGGAAAGACACGATCAGAAGATCACCGTCTACCTGTCCGCCACCGAGCTGCTCGAGCTGGAGCACGCGCGCCTCCGGCTGCGCCGCTTCGGGTTCGTCCTCGACCGGGGACGGCTCGTCCGGGAGGCGATCTCCATCCTGCTCGCGGACCTGGACGCGCGGGGCAAGGACAGCCTGGTGGCGCGCCGCATCGGGTCCAGCCACGAAGCGGGCGAGGACGACAGCCCGGGCGCCGGCCAGAACGCCAGCCAGGACAAGGATGAGGACAAGGGTTTTTCTGAAAGCACGGTACCGTCGTTAGCGTGGGCACAACCGCAGGCAGCACGATGAAAGGCGACCTCACCGCAGGCGAGGCGGGTGACGCGCCGCGCGGCACGGGCGCCTTCGAGGTGCACCTCGACGTCTTCGAGGGGCCGTTCGACCTGCTGCTCGGGCTGATCTCCAAGCACAAGCTGGATATCACCGAGGTCGCCCTGTCGCAGGTCACCGACGAGTTCATCGCCTACATCAGGCATCGCTCAGGCGGCTGGGACCTGGACCAGGTCAGTTACTTCCTCGTCGTCGCCGCGACCCTCCTCGACCTCAAGGCCGCGCGGCTGCTCCCGAGCGGCGAGGTCGAAGACGAGGAAGACCTCGCGCTCCTCGAAGCCCGTGACCTGCTCTTCGCGCGGCTGCTCCAGTACCGCGCCTACAAGGAGGTCGCCGCCGTATTCGGTGGCCGGATGGCGGCGGCCGCGAAGCGGTTCCCGAGGCGCGTGCCGCTTGAGCCGCGGTTCGCCGGACTGCTGCCCGAGGTGCTGTTCGCCATCGGTCCCCAGGAGTTCGCGGCCCTCGCCGCCCGCGCGCTTGCCCCCAAGGCCCCGCTTACGGTGTCCGTCGACCACATCCACGCGGCGTTCCTCTCGGTCAGGGAGCAGGCCGTCCTCATCGCGGGCAGGCTGCGGGGCCTTGGGCGCGCGTCCTTCAGGCAGCTGTCGTCGGGCCCCTCGTTGTCGGGCACTGGGGGCAACTACGAGATCGTCGCGTCGTTCCTCGCCCTGCTCGAGCTGTACCGGGAGGACGTGGTGGCGTTCGAGCAGGTATCACCGCTCGGTGAGCTGTACGTCACCTGGACGGGCGGCGACCGCGAGGTGAACCTCGCCCCTCCTGGCGCGGGGCCAGGCGACGCGGCATTGGCAACGGAAACCGAAGAAGAAGACTACATATGACGAGCGATTTCACCGGGGACCACAATGCTAGCCAACACGGGGCTGGCCAACACGGGGCTGGCCAACACGGGGCGGCCGCCGCGCCTGACGACGAGACCGCGGACGCGCCCGCCGGCCCGCCGCCGCTGCCAGGGCCACCGCTCGCGC
>JAWWPV010000469.1:0-3456 GCA_033854775.1 Trebonia sp. | reverse complement strand
TCGGCGGGCCGGCCGATCCCCTCGGCGCCGGCGGCGTGCTCGACGTGCTCGCGGCGAGCGTCGATCGGGACGCGCTCGGCCTCGGCTGGCCGGAAGGGCACCGGTGGGAACTGGAGCTGAACACGATCAAGACGTATCCGTGCGGCGTGGTCGCGCACCCGGCGATGGACGCGGCGATCATCGCATATCCGCAGCTGGCGGAGCTCCCTGTGCCGGCGGACAGTACAGTGCGGGCGGAGATCACCGGGGTCACGGTGCGCTGCAATCCGCTTGTCCCCGAGCTGATGGGCCGTGAGCAACCGGAAGACGGCCTGGAATCCCGGTTCAGCGCCCGGCACGGCGTCGCCGTCGGCCTGCTGTACGGGCGGGCGGGCGTGGCCGAGTTCAGCGACGCGGTCGCAACCGCTCCCGAGGTGGCCCGGCTGCGCTCGCTGATCACCCTGGATGCCGACCCCGCCGTCCCCCGCGACGCGGCGGTCCTCCGGGTCACCCGCGGGCCGGCATCGGGACCGCCGCCCGGGGCAACCGCGCCGGCGATCGAGGTAGCCGTCGAGCACGCCAGGGGCAGCGCCGCCCTGCCGCTCACCGACGACGAGGTCCTTGGCAAGGTGCGCGCCCTGTTCGGCCCGGTGCTCGGGGAGGCCGCCGCGGACCGCGCCCGTGACGCCATCGACAAGCTGCCCGGCGCAGGAGATACGTCCGGGCTTCTCGCCGCGCTCCGTCTGGAGGCGTCATGACCACCACCGACGAGATCCTCGCGCTTGCCGCGTCCGCCGCAGGCCCCCGGTCAAGCGCCGGGGCGCCAGCGAGCACCGAGGCCACGGCCGAGGTAACGGAAGCGGACCTCGCCGCGTTCAGCGCGGCCGCCGCCCGCGGTGCCGACAGCGACGTGGTCCGTGCGCTGCTCGCGATCCGCCCGACCGCGGCGTCAGCCCTGCCGTCCGGCGACCCGGCGTGGACCGCCTGGCTGACGGCCGCCGCCGCGACGGCGAAGGCAGGGCCCATTCACCCCGCCTGGGTGGCGGTCTTCGCCGCCGGCACCGCGCTGTCCGGCACCCCGGAGGGCGTTCCCGCCGTGGTGACCGCCACCGCGGCCATCGCCGCGGGGATGAGCGCCGCGGCGATCGCCGAGACCGGCCTCGCCGACTGGGGCGGCTGGTCGTCCGGCACGGTCGCCGCGGTGATCGGCGCCGGCGTGACCGCCGGCCTGCTGCTCGGGCTCACCCAGTCGCAGCTGCGGGCCGCCCTCGGCATCTGCGCGACGCAGGCCGCCGGCCTGGCCGCCGCCGAGGCCACCCAAGCGTTCGCCCTCCAGGTCGGCAAGGCGGCGTTCAACGGCGTCGAGGCCGCCCTGCTCGCCCGGGCGGGCTTTACCGCGCCCGATGAGCCCCTGGACGGTCGCCGCGGCCTGTTCGCCCTCTTCGGTTAGGACCGCCGCGGACGGCGGCACGGGGCGTGCCGCCCGATTGCTTATATAGATACAATAGATATATGTCTACAAGTAATCGGCGGCCGTGGCTGATCCTCTGCATCTGCTGCATGAGCCTGCTGATCGTCGGCACCGACGTCACCATCGTCAACGTCGCGCTGCCCGCCATCAGGCGCGACCTGCACGCCTCGCTCAGCGGCCTGCAGTGGTCGGTCGACGCCTACACCCTGGTGCTCGGCAGCCTCCTGATGGCGTCCGGCTCGACAGCTGACCGCTTCGGCCGCAGGCGCGTCTTCCAAACGGGCCTGGCGCTGTTCACGCTGGGGTCGCTGCTGTGCAGCGTGTCGACCAGCGTGGGCGCCCTCATCCTCTTCCGCTGCCTGCAGGCCCTCGGCGGATCGATGCTCAACCCGGTCGCCCTGTCAATCGTGAGCAACACCTTTACCGAGCGGCGGGCGCGGGCCAGGGCGATGGGCGTGTGGGGGGCCGTCTTCGGTATCAGCCTCGCGCTCGGCCCCGTCCTCGGCGGCCTGCTGGTCACGACCGTGAGCTGGCGGGCGATCTTCTGGATCAACGTCCCCATCGGGATCGCCGCGATCGCCGCGACGCAGCTGTTCGTGCCCGAGTCCAAGGCGGCCACCGCGCGGCGCTTCGACCCGTGGGGCCAGTTGCTCATCATCGTCACGCTCGCCACGCTGACCTACGGCGTCATCGAGGGGCCGTCCGACGGCTGGGGATCTCCGGTCATCGCGGTGATGTTCACGGTCGCGGCGGTCGCCGCGGTCGCCCTGGTGCTCGTCGAGTCCCGCCGCGAGCAGCCGCTCCTCGAGATCAAGTTCTTCCGCAGCGTGCCGTTCAGCGGTGCCAGCCTAATCGCGTTGCTCGCGTTCGGCGTGCTGGCGGGATTCCTCTTCCTTAACACGCTCTACCTGCAGGAAGGCCGCGGCTACAGCGCGCTGCACGCCGGCCTGCTGACCCTGCCGATGGCGGCGATGATCTTCGTCTTCGCCCCGATCTCCGGCCGGCTCGTGGCCAGCAGGGGACCGCGCCTGCCGCTGGTCCTGGCCGGCGTTGCGTGCGCGGCCGCCCTCACGCTGCTGACGCGGCTGAGCGACACCACGTCGCTGCCGTACCTGCTGGCGTGCTACGTGCTGCTCGGGCTCGGGTGCGGCCTGGTAAACGCGCCGATCGCCAACACGGCCGTGTCAGGCATGCCGAACAGCCAGGCAGGCGTGGCCGCCTCCGTCGCGTCGGCGAGCCGGCAGACCGGGAACGCGCTCGGGGTCGCGATCACCGGCTCGATCGTGGCCACAGTGCCGGCCACCGGGCTCGCGTCGGCCAGCCACGCCGCGTGGGCGGTCCTCGCCGCCTGCGGGCTCGCGGTCGCGGTGCTCGGGTACGCGTCGACCACCCGGCGCGCGCTCGGCACGGCCCGGCGTGTTCGTGAGATGCTGGCGGACGAGGCACCAGGCCCGGCGATCCCGGACAGGGAGGGACTCGTCCATGACACGGCAGTCGAACGCTCGTGACAACCAGGCCGGCTATGACCGGGCCGGAGAAGGCCAGGCCGCCCGCGTCTGGACGTCGATGCGCGACCTGGCCGACAGCTACCCCTCGAAGGACGTGCTGCGTGACGCGCTCAACCTGGGGCGCGGCAGCGGCCGGGTCAAGGCGCTGCTGTGGCTCACGGAGGGGCCGATGTCGCTGGGCGCGCTGGCCGAGGCCGTGCGCGTCGACGCCCCCTACGCCACCCTCATCGTGGACAGCCTCGAGGAGCGGGGCCTCGTGGAGCGCCGCCCAGATCCCGCCGACCGGCGCCGCAAGCTCGTCGCCCTGACCCCCGAGGGTAAGGAGGCGGCACAGCGCGTGCTGCGGATCAAGCGCGAGCCGCCGCCCGGGTTCGCCAATCTCAGCGCCGCCGAGCTCGACACGCTGGAAGCACTCATCCGGCGCATCACGGCCGGCGGGCCAGGGCCCGCCCGCTAGCCGGCGCAGGGCGAGGGCCGGCCGGCCGGACCCCCGGCCAG
>JAWWPV010000468.1:0-2848 GCA_033854775.1 Trebonia sp. | reverse complement strand
GACGTCGGTACCGCCGCGTACCTGGGCGAGCCAGTCGCCGAACTCCTCCGCGTTGCTCACCGTCGCGGACAGGGCGACGACGCGGACCGACTCGGGCAGGTGGATGATCACCTCTTCCCAGACGGCGCCCCGTGAGCGGTCGGCGAGGTAGTGCACCTCGTCGAGCACCACGAAGCCGAGGTCGCGCAGCGCGGGCGAGCCCGCGTAGAGCATGTTCCGCAGGACCTCGGTGGTCATCACCACGACCGGGGCGTCGCCGTTGATGGCGTTGTCACCCGTGAGCAGGCCGACCGTGTCGGTGTCGTAGCGCCTGACCAGGTCGTTGTACTTCTGGTTGGACAGCGCCTTGATCGGCGTCGTGTAGAAGCACTTGCGGTTCTTCTGGAGTGCGAGGTGGACGGCGTACTCGCCAATGACGGTCTTGCCGGATCCGGTGGGGGCCGCGACGAGGACCCCGTCCCCGTTCGTGAGCGCTGCGCAGGCGTCGACCTGGAACGGGTCGAAGTCGAAGTCGTAGAGCTCACGGAAGCTGGCGAACTCAGGGGCGGCCTGCCGTTCCCGGAACTTCGCGTACCTATCGGCAGGGCTCACCGCTGGTGTGCTCATACCACCAAGACTAGGGGACTTCTATCTCCGGTGGTACGCGTGAGGCTTGCCAGGCCTAGTTGGAGCT
The DNA here is from genome assembly GCA_033854775.1 of Trebonia sp. Classification (GTDB taxonomy): domain Bacteria; phylum Actinomycetota; class Actinomycetes; order Streptosporangiales; family Streptosporangiaceae; genus Trebonia. Next base: position 2,175 of record JAWWPV010000468.1, on the reverse strand, counting down.
GTCGGCGTCGACCGGCTCTGGGTTCTCGACCGGGGCCAGCTCGTCGTCGGCCAGGTCCTCGTACAGGTCAGGGTGGTTGCGGGCGTAGCGCCGGTCGTTGAGGTAGATGAGGACCTCGGCCACCTCGACGAGCACCGCGACGACCCCGCCGAGCAGGAGCATGGTGAGCGGGTCGGGGCTCGGCGACGCGATGCCGGCGAACACGAAGACCAGGAAGAGGATGAGCCGGCGCCACTTCTTGAACCGCTCGTGGGTGACGACCCTGGCCAGGTTCAGGATGACCAGGAACAGCGGCACCTCGAAGCAGAGCCCGAACCCGATGATCATCGCGATCCAGTACCCGATGTAGGTGTCGGCGGTGAACAGGTTGGTCAGCCCGCCCGACATCGAGATGAAGAACGTCAGCCCGCGGCTCATCGCCAGGAAGGCGAAGAAGCACCCCAGGCCGAACAGCGGGACCGCGCTGCCGAGGAACGCGTAGGTCCAGCGCTTCTCCCGCGAATACAGCCCGGGAGCGACGAAGGCCCAGATCTGATACAGCCAGATCGGGCTGGTGAGGATTGTCCCGGCGATGACGGCGACCTTGATGTGCAGGTAGAAGCCGTCCATGACGCCGTTGAGGATGAGCGAGTGCCCGGGTGCGTTCAGCTTGCAGTACCCGACGGCCTGGCAGTAAGGCCGCTGAATAAAGTCCCAGAGCCGCTGGTAGAACGCCCACGACACGCCCGCTCCCACGAGGATCGCCAAGGCGACTTTGACCACGCGGTTGCGCAGCTCGCGCAGGTGATCGAACAGGGGCATCCGCCCGTCCGGGTTGGCCTGCCGCTTGAAGCGCACGTAACGCTCGCCCACGACGCGGGCACCCCTGATGGCGGAAGGCTTTGATGCCATGGTCGCGTGTTCCCGGAGGGGGTCTAGGGGGGACTCGGGGGCGCGGGCAGGCCTAGCTGGCCTGTGCGCTGTCCGAGGTCTTGACCGACTGCTGAAGGTCGGCGAGCTGCTTGCTCAGCGCGTCGATCTGCACCTGGGCGTCCGGTGCCGCGACGGGCGGGGCCGTAGCCTGGAGCTGGGCCGGGGCAGCCTGGGCGGTCGGGCTCGGGGCGGTCTCGTCGTCGTCGTCGTTGTGGAGGCCAGTCACCTCGGTCTTCAGGATACGCATCGACTTGCCAAGTGAGCGTGCGGCGAGGGGCAGCTTGCGGGCCCCGAAGAACACGATGAGCAGCGCCGCGATGATCAGGATCTTCCACGGGCTGTCAAACAGGTCACCAAAGTTCATGTGTGTCCTTAACTCACAGGGGATGAGTCCCGTACCACCGGGACACGCCTCGCCGTTGAGTCTACACGGCGGTAGTGAAACGACTAGGGGCCTGCTGTCAAACTGCAGGTGAACCGAGCATATGCCCTCAAAGCACCACAAATACCAACGTTTTCCGTCGTGTGTTTTAGCGCAGGTCGGTGAGCAGGTTCACCCCGCGGCGCCAGATAAGGATCTCATACTCCTCGTACCGGTAGCTCGTGGCGGGCGGGCCGAACGTGGCGACGGCGCGCGCGCCGGTGAGGCCGGAGGCGCCCGGCGTTCCCGGCCCTCCCGGTGTTCCCGGTGTTCCCGGTACGGCGAGGACGAGGAAGGTCGCCGCGCGCGCGGCCGGGTCGTACCAGGCGGCGCTGGCATTCCAGGAGTAGGCGGCGAGATGGCCGTCCGTGCCCGGTGTCACCGGGCGGAGGGTGACCGCCCCGCCGGTTTCCAGGGTCACGATGTTGGCCTGGTGGTAGCCGCTGAGGCCGGCCGTCAGGTGGTGGGCGCGCAGCCAGGCGGCCAGGCCGGCGTACTGCGGGGCGGCGGGCGGCTGGGCGGCGGCGTAGCCGAGTCCCGCGGCGTAGAGCGCGAGGAAAGCGCAGAGCCAGGAGCGCCGCGCCGGGCAGGGCGGGGCGAGGCACCGGCCCGCGAGTACCGCGGCGAACGGGAGGACCGGGGCGATCTCCCTGGTGGACAGGATGTTCACGGCCTGCACCCCGGCCAGGTAGGCGGCCAGGTCGATGACGATGCCCGCGAGCAGCACGGACTCGATGAGGGCGCCGCGGCGCGGGAACCGCCTGGCCGCGGTCAGCACGCCGGCGACGGCGAGCCCGAGGCCGGCCAGGTGGACGACGGCGAAGAGGGTGCCGGCCGGGGTC
>JAWWPV010000467.1:0-5757 GCA_033854775.1 Trebonia sp. | reverse complement strand
ACGAGGATCACCGCGCCCGGCTTGGCGACGAGCTCTGCGGCCCTGGCCACGTCAGCGTCGCTGCCGCCGCCCGCCGCCAGGGCGGTCAGCGTGGCAGGCTCGGCGCCTGGCACGGTCGGCAGCAGCGTGCCGAAGACCTTCTCAAGTCCTGGCGTGGCGAGCGCGGCGACGGAGAACACCGCGAGCTTGCCCTTGCGCGCCGCCTTGCGCAGCCGCAGGAACACCATCGGGGACTCGTCCTCTGGCTCAAACCCCGCGAGCAGCACCGCGGGCGCGGCCTCCAGGTCGGCGGAGCTGACCTCGATGTCGCGGCCCGCGACCCGGGCGGCGAGGAACTGCTCCTCCTCCGCCGAGTGCGGCCTGGCGCGCATGTCGATGTCGTTGGTGCCAAGCGCGAGCCTGGTGAACTTGGCGTAGGCGTAGGCGTCCTCAAGCGTGAGCCGGCCGCCGGTCAGCACGCCGACCCCGGCCGGCCCGTCGCCCGTGCCTGACGGACCCGCGTCCCTGGCGGCGGTGAGGCCGGCCGCGGCGACCGCGAAGGCCTGCTGCCACGACGCAGGCCTGAGCACGCCATCGGCGTCGCGCACGAGCGGCGTCTTCAGGCGGTCTGACTGGGTGGCGTAGGCGAAGGCCCACCGGCCCTTGTCGCAGTTCCACTCTTCGTTCACCAGCGGCTCGTCGCCCGCGAGGCGGCGCAGCACGGTGCCGCGCCGGGTGTCGGTGCGCTGGTGGCACCCGGAGGCGCAGTGCTCGCAGACGCTCGGCGTGGACACCAGGTCGAACGGGCGGGACTTGAAGCGGTACTGCGCGCCGGTGAGCGCACCGACCGGGCAGACCTGCACGGTGTTGCCTGAGAAGTAGGAGTTGAACGGCTTGCCTGCCGCGGTGCCGATGTACTGGCTCGGCCCCCGCTCAAGGAACTCGATGAAGTCGTCGCCCGCGATCTCCTCCGACGTCCGCACGCAGCGAGTGCAGGAGATGCACCGCTCCCGGTCGAGGAGCACCTCGGTCGAGATCGCCACCGGCTTGTCGAACTCCCGCTTGTCCTCACGGAAGCGGGACTCGCCCTGGCCGTTGGCCACGGCCTGGTTCTGGAGCGGGCACTCGCCGCCCTTGTCGCACATCGGGCAGTCGAGCGGGTGGTTGACGAGCAGCAGCTCCATCACGCCGCGCTGCGCCTTCTCGGCGACCGGAGAGGTGTACTGCGTCTTGACCACCATGCCGTCGGTGCAGACGGTGGTGCAGGACGCCAGCGGCTTGCGCTGGCGCTCGATGTCCACCAGGCACTGCCGGCAGGCCCCGATCGGCTCGAGCAGCGGGTGATCGCAGAACCTCGGGATGGTGATCCCGATCATCTCGGCGGCCCGGATGACCAGCGTGCCCTTGGGCACGCTGATCTGGTAGCCGTCGATGGTGACGGTCACCGTGTCGGTCTTGGCTGGCTGAACTGTCATCGGGTCACACCGCCCACGCGGTCGAAGCGGCCGGGTCGAACGGGCAGCCGCCTTGCTTCTGATGCTGGATGATCTCGTCCTTGAAGTACTTGATCGCGGAGGTGATCGGCACCGGCACGGCGTCGCCGAGGGCGCAGAACGCGCGGCCGATGATGTTGTCGCTCACGTCAAGGATCGTTTCCAGGTCCTCGTCGGTGCCCGCGCCGTCCTCCAGCCGCTGGAGCGTCCGCACCATCCAGTAGGCCCCCTCGCGGCACGGCGTGCACTTGCCGCAGGACTCGTGCTGGTAGAACTCCGTCCAGCGGAGCGCGGCCCGCAGCACGCAGGTGGTGTCGTCGAAGATCTGCAGGGCGCGGGTGCCGAGCATCGACCCGGCGGCGGCCACCCCCTCGAAGTCGAGCGGGATGTCCAGGTGCTCGTGGGTGAGCAGCGGGGTGGACGAGCCGCCCGGCGTCCAGAACTTGAGCGGGTGACCGGGGCGGAGCATGCCGCCCGACAGGTCGATCAGCTCGCGCAGCGTGATGCCGAGCGGCGCCTCGTACTGCCCAGGGGTCTTGACATGGCCCGAGAGGGAGAAGATGCCGAAGCCCTTGGACCGCTCGGTGCCGAGCCCGGCGAACCAGTTCGCGCTGTTGCCGATGATCGACGGCACGCTGGCGATCGACTCGACGTTGTTGATGACGGTCGGGCTGGCGTACAGGCCCTCCACCGCGGGGAACGGCGGCCGGTTCCTCGGCAGGCCGCGGTACCCCTCCAGGGAGGTCAGCAGCGCGGTCTCCTCGCCGCAGATGTAGGCGCCCGCCCCGGCGTGCACCACGAGTTCGAGGTTGAAGCCGGTGCCGAGGATGTCCTCGCCGAGGTAGCCCGCCTCGCGCGCCTCGGCGACCGCGAGCTGGAGCCGCCTGATCACGTGCAGCACCTCGCCGCGCACGTAGATGAACGCGTGGCTCGCCCTGATGGCGTAACAGGTAATGATGATGCCCTCGATGAGCACGTGCGGGTTGGCCATCATCAGCGGGATGTCCTTGCACGTGCCCGGCTCGGACTCGTCGGCGTTGACCGTCAGGTAGTGCGGCTTGCCGTCGTTCTGCGGGATGAACGACCACTTCATGCCGGTCGGGAAGCCCGCGCCGCCGCGCCCGCGGAGCACGGCGTCCTTCACCGTGGCGATCACGTCGTCCGGTTGCATCGCGAGGGCCTTGGGCAGCGCCTTATAGCCGCCGAACCGGGTGTAGCCGGCCAGCGTGAACGAGTCAGGCTGGTCCCAGTTCGCAGTGAGGACCGGGGTGAGGGTGTCTGTCATGACGACTGTGCCTCCTGGGCGGGGGGAGCCTGCCATCCGTGTTCCTTGGCCAGCTTCAGCCCGACCAGGCTGGCCGGTCCGGCCGACGGCCCTTCGGCGGCCTGGCCGTCGCCGAACCCGGCGAGGATCCGGTTGGCCTGCTTCCAGGTGCACAGCCGGTTCGGGCCGCGGGTCGGCGTCACGTTCTCGCCTGCCCGCAGGTCGTCGATCAGCTTCTTCGCCGACTGCGGTGTCTGGTTGTCGAAGAACTCCCAGTTGACCATCACCACGGGGGCGTAGTCGCAGGCCGCGTTGCACTCAAGGCGCTCAATGGCGACCTTGCCGTCGGGCGACTTGATGTCGTGATGGCCGTCGCCGTGCGGGTCCCCGCCTATGTGCTCCGCGAGTTCGGCGTAGATCTGGTCGCCGCCCATGATCGCGCAGGTCGTGTTGGTGCAGACCCCGACCTGGTACTCGGCGGCCGGCTCGTGCTTGTACATCGTGTAGAAGGTCGCCACGCCGCGCACCTCGGTCTGCGTGATGCCGAGCACCTCGGCGCAGAACGCCATGCCCGCGTCGGAGACGTATCCCTCCTCCGCCTGCACCAGGTACAGCAGCGGCAGCAGCGCGGACCGCGCCCGCGGGTACCTTCCGGTGATCTCCGCGGCGTCCGCCTTGAGCCGGGTCAGCGTTTCCTCACTGAACGGCATTACCGGTCAACGCCTCCAATCACCGGGTCGATCGACGCGATCGCCGGGATCACGTCCGCGAGGTTGCCGCCTTCACACATCAGGGAGACGGCCTGCAAGTGGTGGAACGAGGGGTCACGCAGGTGCGCCCGGTACGGCCGCGTGCCCCCGTCGCTGACCACGTGGCAGCCGAGCTCGCCCTTGGGCGACTCGATCGGCACGTAGACCTGTCCCGCCGGCACCCGGAAGCCCTCGGTCACCAGCTTGAAGTGGTGGATGAGAGCCTCCATGGACTGGCCCATGATGTGCGCGATGTGCTCGGGCGACGGGCCTAGGCCGTCAGGGCCGAGCGACAGCCTGGCGGGCCAGCCGATCTTCGCGTCCTGGATCAGATACGGGTCGTTCGGCACGCTCGCGCGGTCCGCCAGCCGGTCCAGGCACTGCCCGATGATGCGCATCGACTGCTCCATCTCGTCCATCCGGACGAGGTAGCGGCCGTAGGCGTCGCAGCTGTCGACGGTCGGGACGTCGAACTCGTAGGTCTCGTAGTCGAGGTACGGCTGCGACTTCCGCAGGTCCCATGGCAGTCCGGTAGCGCGGAGGATCGGCCCGGTCACGCCCATGGCCATGCATCCTTCGAGGTCGAGGTAGGCGATGCCCTGGGTCCTCGCTCTGAACACCGGGTTGGCGTCGATCAGCGTGCGCAGGTCGTTGATCCATCCAGGCGCCTTGCGCAGGAAGTCGCGGATCGCCTCGATCCCGCCGGCCGGGAGGTCCTGCGCGACGCCACCGGGGCGGATGAACGCGTGGTTCATCCGCAGTCCGGTGATCAGCTCGAACAGGTCAAGGACGTTCTCCCGCATCCGGACGCCCTGGAGGAAGATCGTCGTCGCCCCGAGCTCAAGCCCGAACGGGCCGATCCCGCCCAGGTGAGAGGCGATCCGGTTCAGCTCGAGCAGGAGCACCCGGATCAGCTTGGCCCGCTCGGGCAGCTTGTCCTCGATGCCGAGCAGCCGCTCGATGCCGAGGCAGAACGTCGTCTCGTTGAAGATCGGCGTCAGGTAGTCGGCCCGGGTGACGAACGTGGTGCCCTGCGTCCAGGTGCGGTACTCCAGGTTCTTCTCGATGCCGGTGTGCAGGTAGCCGATCGACGCGCGGATGTCGGTGACGGTCTCGCCTTCGAGCGTGAGGATCAGCCGGAGCACGCCGTGCGTGGACGGGTGCTGCGGGCCCATGTTGACGACGATCTGCTCGTTCTGGCCGCGGTCCTCGTCGTTGGTGACTAGCTCGTCCCAGTCGCCGCCGGCCACGTTGTAAACGCGCCCCTCGGTGGCATCCGCATCGGCGTCTGACGCGCCCGGGGTCGCATGCGTGGTCTCGCTCATTACGAGTACGACCTTCTTTCATCCGGCGGCGGCACCTTGGTGCCGCGGTACTCGACCGGGATGCCGCCAAGCGGGTAGTCCTTGCGCCCCGGGTGGCCCAGCCAGTCGTCGGGCATCTCGATCCTGGTGAGCGCGGGGTGCCCGTCGAAGATGATCCCGAAGAAGTCCCAGGTCTCCCGCTCGTGCCAGTTGGCCGCCGGGTACACGCTCGTCACCGACGGGACGTGCCGGTCGGTGTCGGGCGTGCTTACCTCGAGCCGCAGCCGCCGGTTGTGCGTGATCGACACCAGGTGGTACACGGCGCGCAACTCCCGGCCGGTCTCCTTCGGGTAGTGCACGCCGGACACGCCGGAGAAGATCTCGAAGCGCAGCGCCGGGTCGTGCAGCAGCTTGTCGGCCACCGCGGGCAGGTGCTCGCGGCGCACGTGGAAGGTCAGCTCGCCGCGGTCCACCACGACCCGCTCGACGGCCTCGCCGAAGCCGCTTCCGTCCGCGCTCAGCGCGGCGCCGAGCGCCTGGGCCAGCGCGTCGAAGTAGCTGCCGTAGGGCGGCTCGGAGGCCAGCGGCGGCGGCCTGACCACCTGCAGCCCGCCGTACCCGGAGGTGTCGGGGGTGCCCTCGACGCCGAACATTCCGGTGCGGACTACGGGGGCCGCGAGGCGCTCCTCGCCCAGCCGGGCGGGGAGCGACTCGTTCTCCTCGGCGGGCGGCTCCCCACCGGGGGGAGTCGTCATAGCTCGCTCCCAAGGTCATTGATCCCGGCGCTGACGTGCAGCGGGAGCATGTTCAGCCGGGCTTCCTCAAGCTCGGTGATCTCCTCGTCGCGGTCGGGGCCGAGCTTCATGTTGATGATCTTGTCGTGCAGCTTGAAGATCGCGTCCATCAGCATCTCCGGCCGCGGCGGGCAGCCGGGCAGGTAGATGTCTACCGGCACGATGTGGTCGACG
>JAWWPV010000466.1:0-5373 GCA_033854775.1 Trebonia sp. | reverse complement strand
CGCCGCCAAGATCGTGCGGCATGACAGGCCACGCAAGCCACGGAAAGGCCGGCTTCGGCTCGGGTTACCTCCAGGCCGGGTACGTCACCGGCCAGGTGATCCGCGCGATCGGGGAGGACATCTCGCTGATGCAGGGCTGGACAAGGAAGGTCACCGTCTCCAGCGGCGGCAAGCGCTGGGACGCCACCAAGCTCGGCCAGGTGATGGCCACCGACATCTTCGGCAGCCGGGCGCCCGGCCTGCGCCTGGGCAGCTGAGGGACGAGGGGCCATGCGGATCATCGCCGACAGGAACAGGTGCACCGGTCAGGCCATGTGCGAGTCGGTCGCCCCGGACATGTTCCGCGTGGCCGACGACGGCCAGGTCGAGATCCGGGTCGCCGTCGTGCCCGACGGCCGGCTGGGCGAGGCGGAGTGGGCGGTATCCTGCTGCCCCAACGAGGCCCTGGACCTTGAGCCGTGACCCCGTGCCCCCAGGTGCGCGCGCGCCGGCCAGCTCAGGGACCTGCTCAGAGAGGAGCGCGAACGTGAAGGTCAAGCCGGGAACGCGGTTGCGCAGCCAGGTGGACGGCACCGAGATCATCGTCGTGCGATCGCCGGCCGGCGACCTCGACGTGGCCTGCGGCGGGCAGCCGATGATCGATGTCGCCGCCGAGCCCGGGCCCGGGCTCGCCGGGGCGGGGGATCACGCTGAGGGGACCCAGCTCGGCAAGCGGTACACGCTCGGCGGGGACGCCGCGGTCGAGCTGCTCGTCACCAAGCCGGGCAAGTACGGCCTGAGCATCGACGGGACGCCCCTCGTGCTCAAAGAGGCCAAGCCCCTGCCGTCCAGCGACTGAATCCGTGCAGTTCCACCTATACCTGCCGCAGCTGCGGATGTCGTTCGACCGCCTCGTCGCCGCGGCGCAGGCAGCGGAGTCCGCCGGGTTCGCCGGGATCGCGGGCATGGACCACCTTGCTCCCCCTGGTGCGGAACAGCATCCGATGTACGAGGCGATGGTCACGAACACCTGGCTGGCGGCGCATACCGAGCACATCACGGTCGGCTCGCTGGTGCTGTGCGACGCGTTCCACCACCCGGCGGTCCTGGCCCGGCAGGCCGTGTCGCTTGACCACGCGTCGGGCGGCCGATTCGAGCTCGGCATCGGCTGGGGATCCTGGGCGGACGACTTCTCCCGGTTCGGCGTCGAGCCGCCCGAGCCGGCCGCGCGCCTGCGCCGGCTGCGAGAGACGCTTGAGGTGCTCAAGGCGCTGTGGTCCGGAGAGACGGTCGACTACGACGGCACCTTCCATCGCCTGCGCGGCGCCATGCAGGTGCCGGGACCCGTCGGCAAGATCCCGGTCGTGATCGGCGGGACGGGGCCGAAGACGCTGGCGCTTGTCCGCGAGTACGCCGACTGGTGGAACGTCCCGGTCACGCAGCTAGACCTGCTTGACCGGTCCCGGCCCCTGGCCGGCGACACGCGCGTGTCGATCCAGCAAACCGTGGCCGACGTCGGCCGTGACGCCGGCCGCGACGTCGTCGCCGAGCAGGCGGCTCGCCGGTTCGGGACCATGACCCCGGTGATCGGCACGGGAACCGAGCTCACCGACCACTTCGGCGGGCTCTCTGATCGGGGGGTTGAGCGGGTGTACGCGTGGTTCTCCGACTTCGCCCCGCCGGACACCCTGGCCGCCTTCGGCGCCGAGGTGATCGGGCCGCTCAGTCGTACATGAGGCCGCCGTCGACCAGGAGCTCCGCGCCGGTCAGGAACCCCGCCTGGTCGGACAGCAGGAAGCCGACGCAGGCGGCCACCTCCTCTGGCGTCCCCATCCGCCCCATCGGGATCATGTCCGCCCATGCCTTCTGGTTCTCCTCGGGGAACGACGCGATCCCCGGCGTCCGGATCGTCCCAGGGCACACGGCGTTGATCCGGATCCCCTGCCGCGCGTACTGGAGCGCCGCGTTCTTGGTAAGCCCGACGACACCGTGCTTGGCCGAGGTATAGGCGGCCATCGACGGCGCGTTCTTCACCCCGGCGTTGGACGCCATGTTCACGATCGCGCCATGCCCGGCGGCGTGCATGACCCGCAGTTCCGCGCGCATGCACAGGAACGTGCCGCGCAGGTCGACGCTCATCACCTTGTCCCACGCGTCCACGGACAGCTCGTGCAGGAAGCCGGGGTGGTCGGCGATGCCCGCGTTGTTGACCGCGAAGTCGAGCCCGCCAAGGAACGACACCGACCGCTCGATGAGCGACTCGACGCTCGCCTCGGAGGAGATGTCGCAGGCCACGAACTCGGCGACGGCGCCGGCACCACGGATCTCCTCGACCACTCCCTTCCCGGCGTCGGCATCGATATCCGAGACCACGACCCGGACCCCTTCGCCGGCCAGGTACAGCGATGTCGCCCGGCCGATCCCGGCCGCCGCCCCGGTGATCACCGCGCCCTTGCCCGCCAACGTGCCAAACGCCATCGTTGTCTCCCCTCGAACCTAGAACCTAGAAACGCCGAAAAGCCGCTGGTAAGCGGCTCGCGGCGATTGCCATCCCGGTGATCCACTCCCGGACCGGCTCGTACACGACGGTCTCCATCGGCCGGTTCCCCGCCGCGATCGCCGCGATCCAGGTCCGCACCTCGTTCGCGCCCACGCCGGCCGGCCCGATGTCCACCGCGGTCAGCCGCTCAAGGCTGGCGGGATCAGCGGCGATCCGCCGCAGGAACGCCTCGTCCCAGCCCGGATTGATCTTGTCCATGGCCGCCGCGCGGCCCGCCTCGTTCATGGCGAGCCGCTCGGCGTCAGACAGCCCGGCGGCCGACGAGACCAGCGACGGCGGCGAGTGCGAGAGCCCGCCGGAGCCGACGAACAGCACGCGCTGGTCCAGGTAGGACAGTTCCTCGCCGACCGCGCGCCCCAAAGAGAACGCGCGCCCAGGGCGTCCAAGCGGCGGCGTGGCGCAGTTGATGTAGACCGGGATCACCGGCACATCCGGCAGCGAACCGATGAGCTGCTCGTACGTCTGCCCGAACCCGTGGTCAAGCGCGATGTTCCGCCCCACGGTGATGTCAAAGTCCCGGTCGAGCAGCCGCCCCGCCAGCTCGGCGGCGATCTTGGCGGGGACATCGTAGCGCCCGGTGGCCGAGCCAAGGTCGCCCATGCCCTCGGCCCCGGTCATCACCGCGATCGCCGGCACGGGATCGACGAACGCCCGCCGGTGATCGCTGCCGAAGAACACCACGAGTTCGGGCGCGAACGCCGCCACCCGCGCGGCGGCCTCCGCCACGCCCGCGCGGAACGCGTGCCCGAACTCGCCCGCCTTGTCGCGCAGCATGCCCGGCGTGTGCGACGCGCACACGACCATCCTGGCTGAGGTCATTGGGAGCCCCTAAATTCATTATTCCGAACGGGTGCGTGGTTCCAGCCGCAGTTCACCGTGCTCATCGGGCGGCCCCGGCGTCATTGAGGGCGCTGATCTCCGCGATCTCCGTGTCGCTGAGCCCGAACTCGGCGAGGACGGCGGCCGTGTGCTCGCCCACGGCCGGGATCGCGCCGAGCGCGGGAGCGGCACTGTTCCGGCCACGGGCGAGGCTGATCGGCGAGGGCAGCGCCCGCAGCGGGCCGGCCGGCGAGTCCACCTCGGCCCAGCGGTGCGCCAGCTGCGGGTGGTCAAGCAGGTCAACGACGCTGTTCATCCGGCCGTTCGCGATCTGCGCGGCGTCCAGCAGCTCAAGCACCTTCTCCGTCGGGTAGGCGGCGAGCGCGGCCTCGATCTCGGCGTGCAGCCCGGCCCGGTTGGCGACGCGCGCCGTGTTGGTCGCGAACCGGTGGTCGTCGGCGAGCCGGGGACGGCCGAGCACCTGCTCGCACAGCCGCCGCCACTCCCGGTCGTTCTGCACCGCCAGCTGCACGGAGCCGCCTCCCGCGGTCCGGAACGTCCCGTACGGCGCGATCGTGGCGTGGCTGGTGCCGGTGCGCGGCGGGGGAGTGCCGGCGTACATCGCGTAGTACATCGGCTGGGACATCCACTCGGCCAGCGACTCGAAGAGCGACACCGACAGGGCCGCGCCGTCGCCGGTCTGCACACGGGCGTACAGCGCGGTCAGCGCGGAAAGGCCCCCGGCCGACTTGAGGTCAAGGGCGACGGACTCCTTGCCCCGGTTGAGCCAGACGAAGTAGCTGGCCAGGCCCTTGACGGTGCTGTCGTAGTTACGCGCGAAGTCGCCGCCGCCCGGACGCTCGACCTTGATGACCCGCGCGCCAAGGTCGGCGAGCTGGCGGGTGGCGTACGGGGCCGCGACGGCCTGCTCAAGCGACACGACCGTGATGCCGTCGAGGGGGAGGCCCCCTGATGGTGCCGCCAGCGGATCGAGAGGCGTCATCTGGCCGGCTCAGCCGAGCACGAACGGGTCGCGGGTGCCGCCGGTCAGCTCGACCCACACCGCCTTGTCTCTCAGGTACTCGTGCAGTCCCTCGGTGCCGTTCTCCCGCCCGAACCCGGACGCCTTCACGCCGCCGAACGGCATCGCGAAGTTCAGCGTCCGGTAGGCGTTCACCCACACGGTGCCGACCCGGAGCCTCTTCGTCACCCGGAAGGCGCGCTGAATGTCCCTGGTCCAGACCCCGGCGGCCAGGCCGTAGCGCGACTCGTTGGCGATCGCGACGGCCTCTTCCTCAGCACCGAACTTGAGGAGGGAGAGCACCGGCCCGAAGACTTCCTCCTGGCAGATCATCGCCTCGTTGCTCACGTCCGCGACGATGGTCGGCGCGTAGAAGAGGCCGCCCATGTCCCGGTCGTCGCCGCCGGTGACCACCCGCGCGCCGGAGTCCCTCGCCTCCTGGACCATCTTCCGGATCTTCTGCAGCTGGCCGGGGAAGCAGATCGGGCCCATCTCGGTCTCCGGGAGCTTCGGGTCGCCCATCACGATGCGGCCGGCCCGCTCGGCGACCCGCTCCAGGATCTCGTCGTAGACGTCCTCGTGGACGAGACCACGCGACCCCGCGATGCAGGTCTGCCCCGCGGCGGCGAAGATGCCCGCGACCAGGCCGTTGGCGGCCGCGGCCAGGTCCGCGTCGGGGAAGACGATGTTCGCCGACTTGCCACCGAGCTCGAGCGTGGCGGGGGCGAGGTGCCCGGCGGCCGACTTGGCGACCGCGGCACCGGTCACCTCGGAGCCGGTGAACGACACGTGGTCCACGTCCGGGTGGCCGACCAGCCACTCGCCGACCTGCCTGGACGCGCCGCTGACCGTGTTGAACACGCCGGGCGGGAAGCCCGCCTGCTCGAAGAGCTCGGCGAGCAGCATGATCGACACGGGCGCCTGCTCCGACGGCTTGGCGACCAGTGTGCACCCGGCGGCGAGCGCGGGCGCGAGCTTGAAGGTGAGCAGCAGC
>JAWWPV010000465.1:0-5028 GCA_033854775.1 Trebonia sp. | reverse complement strand
AACGAACCGAGTCGACCCGAAGCTGCGCGGCGAGTTCCGCAATGGCACCGAGGTCGGTCATCGAGGCAGGTTCTGTTGTGGTTACGCGTTAACTCCCGTTGCTCGTATCTACTGCGTTGACCGCCGGCTCTGTCCGGTCGTGGGCGAAGCCGTCGTCTGGTGCCGTGTTCAGCCCCGGTGGGGTCGGCACCGGAAGCCATTGGCTGTCGGGAACTGCGCGAGGTCCGCACACCGGGCATCAGGACATGCTCGCGCGTGCGCGGCCGCCGGATGAGCAGACGGTGGACCAATGCCCCGAGAACCGCTCCCGCGACAGGGGCGACCAGGTAGATCCACAGACAGATGTTCTGACCGGAAAACGCGGCAGGACCTAGCTGGCGGGCCGGGTTAATCGAGCCTCCACTGAGGGGACCAAGGAACACGATCACCAGGCCAACAAATACCCCGATGACGTACGGGAGCACGGCGTGGCTGCGAGGGGCCAGCAAGAATCCTACGACAAGGATCAGGAGGATCACGGTGCCCGCCTCTGCGACAAACACGGCCCCGGACTGCCAGGCCGGCGCAGGCCCGACCGCACCGTACCTGACGAGCGAGAGGGCGGCGGGTCCCCACAGCAGACGCGCGAGACCTGTACCGGCCAGGGATCCACCAAGCTGCGCGAGCACGTAGGGCAGCACGTTCCGGCCAGGGAAGGAGTCCATTAGCCACAGGCCGACCGTTACGGCGGGATTCATGTGCCCTCCGCTGCGCCTGCCGGGCGGGGCGAGGATCAGCCCGGTCAGGATCGCCCCGCTGAGAACGCCGATAACGGCGAGCGCGGCATTCAGGTCGGCGATGTAAAGGGGGGAGGCTGGGTCGCGCAGCCACCGGACAAGTGTCACGGCAATGAACAGAAGAACAGTAGTGAGCGCAAACTCATCAGCGGCTCGTGCCAGTGGTATCCGAGAATAAGAGGCTGTACGCACCATCATCTCCTGCTGCCGAAGCGACGGAGTGCTCAGCGTGCTCGCCGCTCACCCGGCATGTATCCTCAGCCGACGTGCCCGCCCGGCCGAACCAGCACCGGAGCCGAATGGCCAGACCCCTGGGCACGGGTGGCCCGGGGGTCCGCCCCTTCGTCACCGTCTTACGCAACGGTCAGCACGCTGTTGTGGGCCTTCGCGGACCAGCGGAAGGGCACATCACGGGGACCCGCCGCAGTCAAAATCCGCGCGTCGCTGACAGGCACCGGGGCTGGTCCACGTCAACGGCATCACCCTCTTTCCGTCAACAGGGGACTGCCGACACGACCGTTGTCGGCATGACAACGATCCTGGGCTCCCGCGCGGCGCCCCGGTCGAACGGATGACCCCGGTGCCGGCCGGGCCACCAGCGCTGGGGCCGACCTAGGAACGCTTCCCCTGGTCGATCCAGCGCTGGAGGGTCTCCACCTGGGGGGCGGGCCATGCCCCGTCGCATGGCATCCTTCCGCTGCGCAGCGCGCCGACGATAGCGTCGGCGTAGTTGGCGACGTCGGTGTAGTCAAACAAGTCGAAGGCATGCAGCATCGAGTCGCGGTCTTTGTCCCGGAACAGGGGCTTGATGTCAGTCGCGAAGCTGAGCATGGCGCCCGGGCCGGTTGTTGTCATGTTGCTTCTCCTTGTTCGCTGTTCTCTTTCGCCGTGCCGTGCCGGGGCGGTCGGTCTCCGATCTCCACCCTGCACAGCACGTACGCGTTGCCGCCGGTCAGCGTCCCGCCGTTGCCGGACATCCAGGCCGCACCTCGACGACTCTCGGCGGCAGCCTGGTAAGCGCGCCGCGGGACGAGGTGAGTTTTTGGACCCCTGGCCCATCGAACAGGGCCGTCGAGCGGAGCGCGTGCACCCCAGCCACGCGCTAGCCGGGCGGCGCAGGTAGCGCGATACGGCGCCGGCCCATGTCCGCCCATGGGTCTTCGCGGCCATTCAGCTCCACGGCCATCGTGCGCAGCGTGAACCGCAGGGGGAGAGGCCGTCGTTCTCGACCTCCGTCCAGTGCACCTGCATCGCGACCGTGGCACCCGGCCGGGCCCGCACCGTGTAGGGGGCGACGACGGTGTGGGCACAGGCGTTGCGCATGACGTCCAGGTACAGCCGCCCCCTCGCTGGTCCTTGCGCTGCTCGGTAGTCAGGTGCGTTGGCGACCGGCTGGCCAGCATGGACGCCAGGTCGCGGGCGAAGCCTCGCACCGTGTCGAAGTCCTCCGGCGGAGGAACGGGCACGTGCACGTGCAGCCCCTTGCCGCCCGTGGTCTTGACATAGCAGGTCAGCCCGAGCTCGCCCGTTAGCAGCTCCCGCAGGTCAACGGCGACGCGGCAGGCCAGCGTAAATCCCTCCTGGTCGGGCGGGTCGAGGTCGAACACGACTTGATTTGGCTGGTAGAGCGCGCCGACCCGGCTGAGGAACACATGGAACTCGATGAAGCCCTGGTTGGCCAGGTACACCGGCGTCGCCGGCTTGTCGGCAAGGACATGCCAGAGGGTCCCGCGCTGCTTGACCACCACTGTGCGCGTCACCCAGTCGGGGAAGTAACGCGGGGCGTTCTGTTGCACGATGCGCGGGCCGGTGATGCCCTCCGGGAACCGGTGCATGACCAGCGGCCGGTCGCGGGTGAACGTGATGATCCGCGGCGCCATCTGCCGGTAGTACTCAACCAGGTCCCCCTTCGTGATTCCGTCGTCGGGGAAGAACACCTTGTCCAGATGCGAGAGGCGCACGTCAATGCCCTCGACGCGCGCCTCCGGCTGCTGCGCTGTCATCTGGCCTCCACGGGACTCGAAACCTGCCCTGTCGCCTGCCCGCCTAGCCAGCGATCCAGGTCGCCGGATAGGTCCAGAACACGCGAATAAGAGAATGGCAGCCAGGCAGATAGCCGCTTCGCGACTTGCGCTGCCTGGCCCGCACACCATAACACATAGTGGGTTGAATGTCCCAATGTGATGTTGGGCCGCGTCCTGCATCGAGCGCCGGCTTGTCCTGACTGGAAGGCCTGACGAGGCCGCGACAGTTCGCTCGCCGCCCCTGTCCTGGCCGACCTCGCCCTGCTCGGCCAGCACCTCCCGTTCGCCGGTTCCCGGTGGGTGAAGTCGAAGGTCCGGGCTGGGATTGGCGGCTAGAGATGCCGGCACAGGGCGGATAGCGTGACTGGTTAGCGGTGCTTTGGAGCGCGATGGTTACACGGTCGGACTGGCGGGGCGGTCAATCCTGGTGGCGCGCTGCCCGGCTACTTCTCTGCGCGCGATCGCGCCGGATGGCTTTGACGCCCGCATCAATGCTTCTCTACAATGGGGTGCATGTCCCATAAAAAGAGATGCGGTGCGACGACCTCCCGCCTCGTCGGCCTTGCCCGGCCAGCCGGGGACGTTGGCTGAAGACCTTGGCGGCCCGCCCTCGCATCGCTAGGCCCACAACCGGAAGGACTGTTCCCGCGGACCGCAAGATCATCCGCGTCGAGCTGCTCTCGCTGTACCTGGAAAACTGGAAAGTACCGGCCTCGGTCGGCGGTCGCGCCGGAGACAAAATCAAGGCGCCGGGATTCCCGGCGTTCGACCCTGCGACCGGCGAGGCGGCCTCAGTCCCGGCCGATCGCGAGACGGAACTGGTTACGGGGCAACTGAAACCATGTCTGGAACCGCTGGCCTGTCTCTGGACAAAGTACTGAAATGCCAGGCCCACTGCATCTCGGTCCACATGTCTCCCGTGGTCGACGCGATCCATGCCCCGTACTTTCCGGCCCAGCCGTCAGCCCGAACCTTTGTCGTGCCTGCCTAGCCCGGGCATTTCGGCATCGCGATCAACTGCGTTGCAACGCTCTAGAACAACGAGTGAGGAGCCCCCATGTTTTCTGCCCTTTTCGAGGTCTGCCCAAGAAGTGACCAGCGGGATGCATACCTCATTTACGCCAAGATGCTCCGCCCAGAGCTGGAGCAGATCGACGGCTTCGTCGACAATATCCGCTACCGGAGCCTGACTCGTGAGGGGTGGATCCTCTCGCTCTCGGGATGGGCCAGCGAGAAGGCACTGGTGCGCTGGCGCACGCAGGCACGCCATCACGAGGTTCAGGAAACGGGCCGCGCTGATGTCCTTGCCGACTATCACCTGCGCGTCGGGCAAGTAACCCGCGACACCCAGATTCCGGACGGCTACGCCCTGACCGAGCAGCGCCTAGATGAGACAGAGGTGGGCATGGGAACCACCGTCACGCTAATCGACGCCCCAAGGTCAGCCGACTGGGTCGACCATAACGCGCCTGCGGACGCAGCGGCGTCCCTCGGCCTGCTGCCGCAGGCTCCGGGACTACTGGCCTGGGATGTCTTCGACGCTGTGCAGAGTCCCGGCCATGTCATCCTGATGCTGTCGTGGCGCGATCACGAAGCTGCAGATGCCTTCGCTGTCAGCCCTCCGCTGCCTGGCGATGCGCGGCTCCGACAGGTCCGGGTGGTACGGGACTACGGAATGTACGACCGGCGCGAGAACCCTCAGTACTATCCCGACGTAAAGCACCCGTGACGCCCTTGACTCAGAATTCCACGACGACGAGCTTGCCTGGTGCACGGTCACGAAGAAGCCGGGTGACTTAGACGGGTACGGCCGACCCGTCAGCCGACGCGCCGGAGGTCGGCTGACGGGGCGAGCCAGTCCGGGTAGCTCAGCGACGGCAAACCCGCCACGGCCGCCGGTGCTCAAGCTCCACCGAAAGGCGTGGGGCTGGGATGGGGGCGAGCCGTGCCAAGGTTGAGTTCGCCAGGGCGAGCAGCAGCGCGAGGGTGATGGCGGAGCCGAGGACAGCAAGGCTGGTGGTGCCGATCGGGAGGCCGATGAGTGCGGAGATGCCGGTTCCGCCGGCTGCGGCGGCGCCCACTTGCCGGGCGATAGCGTGCTGTGCTCGCCCGTCTCCGATCCGCTGCGGCGTGCTGGCGATGAGGACCGGGAACACCCCGGCGAGGTCGGCGCCGAGCGCCGGACGCGGACAGGCCCAGATGGCCGCGAAGGTAGCTGGTTTCCCACT
>JAWWPV010000464.1:0-3266 GCA_033854775.1 Trebonia sp. | reverse complement strand
GGCGGCGAATGCCGGCTTACTTCCGGACAGGCCCATATTGCCGTTTTGACCCGCGGTCACTGAGCAGGCGCGTTCTGGCCAGGCGGTTTGCCCGGTTTTGCGGTGGTCAGGGGGCGGCCTGCGGGGTGTTGTCACCGCAATGACCCGCGGTCACGGCCCCGGCGGCCCAGGGGCACCGGCCCGGCCACGGGCAGGCAGGCAGGCAGGCGAGCAGGCGAGCAGGCGACACGCTACGACGGACGCAGCCGCGGAAAAACAGTCGTACGCCTGTGACAGGGCCCCACTAGCGTCCCTAGAGATCCTTGGTCGCTAGGCGCCTTCGCGGTAGGCGATGGCGGCCGCTTCGGTGCGGCTCCCCGCGCCTAGCTTGCCGAGGATGTTGGAGACGTGGACGCTCGCCGTCTTCGGAGTGATGAACAGCTCTGTGCCGATCTCACGGTTGGACATGCCCCTGACGAGCAGGCTCAGCACCTCGCGTTCTCTCATCGTCAGGGCGGCGAGCGGACTCGTGGCGCCTGATCCATTGCCGTGCCCGCCCCGGTTCCCGTTCCCTGGGTCCAGGCGAGCGCGGCGCGCTAGGTCGTCGAGGGCCACGCCAAGGGGCGCCGCCCGCAACCGGGACGCGGTATCGCGGGCCGCGCGCCAGACGGCGGCGGCCTCGTCGCGGCGCCCGGCTTCCACCAGCGCCTCGGCGAGCCGCCACTGAGTGCGCGCCGTCTCGTACACGTAGCCGGGCCCGAACTCAGCGAGGACCCGCTCCCAGGAATCCGGGGAGTTCGTCCCCGTGAGGCGGGCGTATTCGGCTTCGCAGCGGGCAAGCCAGCCGCGGCCCTCCGGCCCGAGCACCGCCTTGGGCCGGGCGGGGTAGCTGGCGCCTTCCCTGGCGACACCGAGCAGCGCGGCACCGGCGGCCGCTTCCGCGTCTGCGCCGGAGGCGTTCCCGGCCGCCCGCAGCTGCGCCGCCCGGTCGGCCCGGGCCGCGAGGGCGGTCGCCGTCACCCGGATCACCGACGGGCTGTGGGCGGGCCACGCGTCCGCGTCGATCGCGGCTTCCGCCTCCGCCAGGGCACGCTCGCAGTCCCCCTGCCACAGGGCATGCTCGGCGAGGATCCCGCGCGCGATGTACGCGACGAAGACGTCGTCCCAGAACGGCTCCAGCCAGGTCCGCCGTTCGCCGACCACCGGGTTGCCGCGGCCCACGTCGACGAACAGCGCCATCGCGGACAGCAGCGCCTCCGCCTGCCTGGTCACCCGGACCGGGAACCCGTCCGCCAGCTCCTGCGCATGGTCCCAGCACCCGTCGGCGAAGTGCGCCTGGAAGTGCAGGTGCTGCAGGTCCAAGCCGAACGGTGCGAGGCCGAGCCCCTCCGCCTCCGCCCATTCCACCCCGCGGTGGGCGACGCTGGCGGCCTCGGCGAGTTCGCCCCGCACCAGGCGCTCCGCGGCCAGCTGGTAGACGGCCCGCAGCCGGACGCCGACCGCCCCGGCCGCTCCCGCCTGCTCCATCGCGGCGGTGAACATCCCGATCGCCTCGCCAGAGCTGTCGCTCCGGAGGGCGAGCTGCCCGGTCGTGGCGAGCGCGTCCGCTTCGACGGAGGCCGACCCGGCGGCGCGGGCCGCCGCCCGGGCCTGGCCGGCCCACTCCCTGGCGTCGTCGTAGCGGTGCGCCGCCATCAGCGCGATCGCGTAGGTCGCCATGGCGCGGGCCCGGTACCAGGTCGGCGGCTCGTCCAGCGTCTCCCGCACGGTCGCCTCGGCCACGTCGAGGGCCTCGGCGTACCACTGCGTGTTCTCGCCCTGCAGCAGGTGGTACGCGAGCCGCTCCCCGACCCGGCAGCGCAGTTCTGTGCTTTCCGCAGATCCGGGGCTTTCCGCAGATCCGGGGCTTTCCGCGGGTACTGCCTCACCGGACACCCACCCGCGGATGCGCCGGAGCAGGTGGACGGCGCGGGGCACGTCGCCGCTCGCCGCGGCGGCCAGCGCGGACTTCAGGCCGAGCTTGCCGCGCGTCATGCCCGCGATCCGGTCCGCCGCCTCCACCCGCAGCCAGAGTTCCAGGGCCAGGTCGTAGTGGCGGTGCGCTTCGGCGGGGGCGCCGAGGCGCTCGGCCTCGCTGCCGGCCCGGACCGAGGCGGCGAACGCACCGGGGATGTCGTGGCTCGCCATGCTGTGGTGCGCGAGTTCGGCGGCGGCACCCGGCACGCCAGCGAGCAGGCTCGCGAGCCGGGCGTGCAGCCGGGTCCGCTCCCCCGGCATCAGGTCGCCGTAAACGGCCTCGCGCAGGAGCGCGTGCCGGAACCGGTACCCGTCGGGCCCGTCGGGAGCCAGCAGCTGGTGCCCGGCCGCCTCGCGGACCGCCTCCTCGTAAGCGTCGTCGGGCAGGCCGGAGGCGGCCCGGACCAGGTCGTCGGCGGCGCCACCGCCGGCCACCGCCGCCGCCCGCAGCACCTGCTGGGCCGCGTCCGACACGCGTTCCACTCGCGACAGCAGCAGCGCGGCCAGCCCGGTCGGCAGCGTGCCCCCCGTGGTGTCATCAGCGCACGACGACGCGGTCAGGAGTTCCTCGGCGTAGTAGACGTTCCCTTCCGCTCGCTCCACGAGAGAGTTGAGGGTGGCGGCGGACAGGGGCAACGGGGTGTTCGGCACATTGGACAGAATTTCGGCCAGAGCGGCGGCATAGAGCGGACCGAGCTCGACCAGCGCAACCATTGGCAGCCTGAGCAGCTCCGCGATCACCCCGCGCAGCGGGTGGCGGCGGTGCAAGTCGTCGGTGCGGTACGTCCCGATGATCGCGACGCGCTCGCGGTGCAGCATGCGGGCGAGGAACGTGACCAGGTGGCGCGTGGTGGCGTCGGCCCAGTGCAGGTCCTCGATGACCAGCAGGACCGGGCTGCCCACGGCTAGCTCGGACAGCAGGCTGAGCATGGCGCCGAACATCTGCTGGCGCGCCAGGCCCGCCCAGTCCGCCTCCTGGGCCTGCCCGGCGCCGTCCGGGAGCAGGCGGGACAGCACCGGGCGCGCCTTGATGGCCTTCTCGACGTGCGGCGGCGCGGTGCGGAACGCGTCCGCGAAGGGGAGGTACGGGACGCTGTCGCCAATCTCCGCGCACTGCCCGCACAGCACGGTGAAGCCGTCGCGCTCGGCGATCTGCATCGCCTCGGCGACCAGGCGAGACTTGCCGATGCCCGCGTCGCCGCTGACTAGTCCCGTCACCGTGCGGCCTGCCGCGGCGTCTTGCAGGAGGCCGCGCAGCCGGGCCAGCTCCG
>JAWWPV010000463.1:0-4559 GCA_033854775.1 Trebonia sp. | reverse complement strand
GTTGTTGGCGATCTCCGTCAGCTGGTAGACGCCGTTCGGCTGCCAGATCTCCGGGAGCTGCTCCGCCAGGTAGTCCTGCCACGTGAACAGCGACTGCGTCGAGGCGGACGTCAGCGTCTGGTTGATGTACGAGTCGTTGAGCGCGCTGGTGTAGCCGGAGGAGTTCGCGCCGGAGCCGGTCAGGAACAGCGTCTCGCCGGTGGGGTAGTAGTCGGGCACGAACGTCCAGCCGCCGCCCCAGTTGGCCATGTCCCAGTTGCAGGAGATGTGCGCGGTCACGCAGTTGCCTCCGGCGATCGCGGTCACCTGGTTGAACGGCTTCGGGTCCAGGCCGATTTTGATGCCGACGGTGCTCGCGTTCGACTGGAGCTGGGTCATCTCCGAGGCGATCCAGTCGACCCCTGTGTTGTACGGGAGGGTGAAGCTGAGCGCCTGCCCCTGCTTGACGCCAGCGCCGCACAGCGACGGCGTCTGGCAGGTCGTGACGCCGTTCGGCACGACCTTCCAGCCGTGGCTGGTCAGCAGCTGCTTGGCCAGGGCCGGGTTGTAGGGGAACGGGTCGCCCGCCTTGCCCTTCGGCGACAGGTACTGAGTCGACGGGTAGGTCCCGACCGGCCCGACCGTGTACTTGCCGTAGCCGTGGAGTGGCCCCTGAATGACGGCCTGCTGGTTCACCAGGTACGCGAGGGTCTCACGGAAGTACAGCTGCCTGATGACCGGCCCGTTCCCGGTTGTGGACTGGAAGTTGACCGGGAAGTAGTTGATGCTCCACGAGTACAGCGGGTCGAGGGTGTAACCGTGGACCGGGTTGGTGCCGACGGTCGCGTTCGCCGGCTTGGTCGGCGCGTCGGTGGTCGGCAGGTAACCGACGTCGATCGTCTGGCCGCCGCCGCCGGCCGCGCTCGCCTGGAGCACGTTGTACTGGGCGGACTCGGTGGTGAACGGAATCTCCTGGAACCTGGCCAGCGCGGGCTTAGGAGAGCCCGAGTAGTTCTTGTTCGGGACGAACGTGGAGTTTCCGTCGGAGTTGAAGCTCTGCAACTGCCACGGGCCGTCCACGATCGACCAGGTCTTGGATGACGCCCAGCCAGACAAGTTCTTGGACTGGCTGTCGAGGAACGTATAGACCTTGGCGCACGCCCCCGCGGACGCGGTGCAGCCGCCGCTTTCCGGCTTGCCGCCGACCGCGGTGATGTCCCAGGCCATCGGCATCGGGGTGATCTGGCTCAGCTCGTTGTAGGTGAACCAGGTCGGGTTGTACTGCTTGTTCATCGTCATGGTCAGCGTCGTGCTGCTGGTCGCCTTGACGTTGGACACGTTGGTCGGGAACCCGCCGGGTACGTAGGCGCCCCAGTTGGTGGCGGCCTCCGCCTGCATCATGTGGATCCAGAAGACCACGTCCTGGGCGGTCACCGTCTCACCGTTGGACCACTTCCATGGCTTCATGGTGATCGTGACGTTGCTGCCGTTGTACACCGGCACGTCGGCCAGCGACAGGCTGGTGTTCAGGGTGGGTGACGCGCCGTTGCCGAACCAGTACAGCGGCCGGTACATGAGGTACTGGAAGTCCTCGGAGTTCACCACGGAGAAGTAGGTGCTGCTGGCGAACGGGAAGATGTAGTTCGGGGTCGTGGACGGCGGCAGCGCGAAGGTCGCCGTGCCGCCGCTCACCTTGGTACCGCCGCTCGACCCGCTCGCGCCGTTCCCGCTGCTCCCGCTGCTCCCGCAGGCGGCCGCGGTGACCGCGATGGCCGCCGCGCCGCAGGCTGCGGCGAGCACTACCCGGGCCCGTCGGCGGCGCCCTGATGGGAATGCACCCATTGTGCGCAGCTCCTTACTGTGAGTAGTCAAAGATTGGCGCGCGCGTCGCTTCTGCACAGGACCCCCTGATCGCGTGGCGCGTAGATCCCCCGAACGCGCGAGCCACGGTTACTGGATATACAAGCATCATGACCGACTGTGAGCAAGCGCAGGTGAACATAAGGCAACGTTCGTGTCGCGCTAACGGACAGTGAGACGCGACATCGCGACACAATGCGACATGGCACGACGTGACGGTATTCGTCGGGTGATGTCGGTCAACCAGGGCGCCTCGCCGGGATAACAGCGAGCGGCTCCGGTGCGCTAGTCGGCCTGCTCCAGGGCGTTACGCATCGGGCGGAACTTGGACTCGGTCTCCGCCAGCTCGGCGGCCGGGTCGGAGCCCGCGACGATGCCGCAGCCGGCGAACAGCCGAGCCCGCTCGCCGTCAAGCTGCGCGCACCGCAGGGCGATGCCCCACTCGCCGTTGCCGGCGGCGTCGACCCAGCCGACCGGGCCGGCGTACCGCTCCCGGTTCATGGACTCCAGCTCGCGGATCACCTCGACCGCGGCGTCCGTCGGCGTGCCCCCGACGGCGGCCGTCGGGTGCACCGCTGCGACGAGCGCGAGCGCGGACCTGGCGGCGGCCAGGGTGCCGCGTACCCGGGTGCCGAGGTGCTGGACGTTCGGCAGCCGGATCAGCTCGGGGCGCGGCGTGACGTACATGGCCGCGCAGAGCGGCGACAGGGTGTCGCGCAGTGAGGCGGCGGCGTACTCGTGCTCCTCGTTCTCCTTCGCCGACCCGAGCAGGGCGCGGGCGAGGTCGCTGTCCTCGGCTTGCGTCGCGCCGCGCGGCGCGGTGCCGGCCAGCACGAGGGAGCTCACCTCCCAGCCGTCCTTGCGGATGAGCAGCTCGGGGGTGGCGCCGACCAGGCCGTCGCAGGCGAAAGTGAAGCAGCCGGGGTAGCGCGCGGCGAGCCAGCGCAGCAGGACCCGGGGGTCGATCGGGATGTCGGCCGACGCGTGCAGGTCCCTGGCGAGCACCACCTTGTGCAGGTCGGCGGAGTGGGTGATCCTGCGCACGGCCTCGCCGACCGCCTGCTCCCACTCCGGCGCCGAAAGCGAACCGTCGTGCCAGCGGAGGTCGCCCGGCGGGACCGGCGGGCCGAACGGGCGAGGCGCCCACGGGCGCTCGCCCTCGGGAGTGATGGTGGTCAGCCAGGCGTTCCCTGTGCCGTCCCTGCCCAGGATCGCCCGCGGCACGATGAGCACCGAGCCGTCGGAGGCGTCATCGAACGTGAAGGTGCCGAACGCGACCAGGCCCGAGCCCCGCCGGCGCACCCCGTCGTCAATGTCCGCGCTGTCGGCGACCTCGCGGACCCATTTCTCCGCCGCGGTGAACCTGTCCGCCCCCGCGGGCAGCGTCACCCGCGCGGCCTCGCCCCACCCGGCCAGGCCCGCGGACTGCCGCACCCAGGCGACCACAGCGGGCTCGGGCACCTGGTCGAGGAAGTCCTCGCCGGGATCGGGGACCGGCGCGCTGCGCACGACCAGGCGCTCGCCGTACCGGTCCCTGCCCTGCCGCTCGCTTGGGTCGCTGTGGTTCCCGTACGGCTCTGCCATAACAGAGAATTCTAGTCGGGGTCGCGGACCGCCCGGCTGGCCCCAAGCGCCAGCTGGCTTGTCCGCACCCTGGACAGGTGTTTCTCGTTCCGCCGGTCGGCCTGCTCGCTCCCGGTGAGCAGGTTCCCCGTTAGCGCGCGGCGCGTCAGCCGCTCGACTCTCGCGGCGAGAGCATCTGTGCCATCGCGGGCAGCACGCCAGGCGCGACCCGGCAGTAGACCCAGGTGCCCCGGCGCTCGGAGATGATCAGGCCTGCCTCCCTCAGCTTCTTCAGGTGGTGGCTTACCGTGGGCTGTGATACGCCCAC
This sequence comes from Trebonia sp., assembly GCA_033854775.1. GTDB lineage: Bacteria > Actinomycetota > Actinomycetes > Streptosporangiales > Streptosporangiaceae > Trebonia. Next base: position 829 of record JAWWPV010000463.1, on the reverse strand, counting down.
GTTCTGGATGTCACAAACGGAGGCTTCTCCGCTGTGGTGGGCGGCGACCCGGGAGAAAAGCCGCAGGCGAACCGGGTCGGCTAGCGCCTTGAACATGCCGGCCATGCGCTCGGCATCGGTAGCAGAAAGTTCCGCCGCGCCAAGCGGCGGGCATGGAAACTCAACGGTCGTCTCTCCGATGAGTTCCGTTGGAATCGTCATGGGGGTAATACTCGCGTGCGCCTGTGATCTGTGCCACCGATCTGGCCATAACGTGACATCACCTATATCTACCGTCGCATGCCCGACGGGTGCCTTTCCCTCGCTTTCTTATCCGCATCCCCTCACCGGCGGCAAAGCGGGCATACCCGGGGGCGCCGCGTGCCTGGCCCTCGCCCGCCATCCCGGCGCGCCGTGCCGGGATGGCCCGTGCCGGGCCGGCACGGCGCCGTGGGCCGACGGACAGGGCTGAGCGCGAACGATTGCATCCCGTCTCCCTCGGGTTCCTCCGGCCGTCGTTAAGCGCCTGCTTATCTGCCCGGGAGGCACTCGGTGCCATTACGGTGGTCGCGGAATCCGTTTTGCGTGAGCTTCCCGGCGCCGGAAACGGGTATCGCCGGGCGCCGCCGGCGCGCCGAATCCGTAAACGCGCGGCCGCCGCGGCCCCGGAATCCGCTAAGTCCCCGATTACCAGTAAACCGTTACTGGCGAGTAAAACTCGATTGTTTAATTCGGATCGATGCTGGTCAATGCTGTTGTAGTGCCGCGCCGGGGCCCGCCACGGGCGGTCCCGCTACAGCAGGGCGAGCTGCTCAGGCGGCGCGGCGGGCGGTCGCGGCGGACCCGCGGG
>JAWWPV010000462.1:0-2842 GCA_033854775.1 Trebonia sp. | reverse complement strand
CGCAGGGAGCCGTCCCCTTCAGTGTCGCACCATCAGGCCGGATTGACCGCAAAGACCGGCAGCGCTGTCCGTGCCAGCCGAAGTGGCCGGCCCGCCCCTGCAAGCCGCGCACCGCGACGGGCTGGCTGCGCGTGGGTTCCAGCCCGACCGGGTCTGGCCTCAGCCGGCAGCCTGAGACGGGCCGCTCCGGGCGCGGGCCCGGCGCTTGCCCTCGTGCATGGCCTGTACGCGAGCGACCGGGATCGTGTGGCCCTCGGTGATGAGGTCTTCAGGCAGCGCCTGCGGCGACGGCAGGGCAGCGGCCCAGGGATCGGCGTCGGCCAGCAGCCGCGCCGCGTTCCGCACCGTGAAGTCCCCAGGCGATACCTCGTCCAGCGAGTCCCAGGCCACCGGGAACGAGACCGGCACGCCGGGACGCGCTCGCGGGCTGTAGGCGGCCGCCACGGTCGCGCCGTGCGCCCGGGTCGAGTCGATGAACACCATGCCGCCGCGATCGGCCTTGATGAACGCGGTCGTCGCGAGGCCGGGGTTCAGTCGCGCGGCCCGCTGCGCCAGGGCACGGGTCGCAGCCGCCGCGTCGTCCGCTGAAACCGATTCCTGAACGGGCACGTAGATGTGCACGCCCTTGGCCCCGCTGGTCTTGACCGCGCCTGCCAGGCCCGCCCCGGACAGCGCTTCCCGGACCAGATTGGCCGTGGCCACCGCCCGCCCGAACTCGTCCGCAGCCGGCGGATCGATGTCGAGCACCAGGTAGGAGGGCCGATCCAGGTGCCCGGCGGTGCCGAGCGTGACGTGGTATTCCACCGCGCGCTGGTTGGCGAACCAGATCAGCGTCGGCTTGTCCTCGCACAGCGCATACCGCACCTTCCGGTGCGACGACTCCGCCCACATCGAGACGGTCTTGATCCATGGCGGCGCGTAGTCCGGCACGTTCTTCTGCATGAACGGACGCTGGCCCGCGCGCACCCGGATCACCGACAGCGGCCGGCCACTCAGCACGGGGACGATACGGTCCGCGACCGCTTCCAGGTAGTCCACCAGGTCGCGCTTGGTCGCGTCCGCCCCGTCGAACAGCGGCTCGTCCAGGTGCGTCAAGGTGATCTCGGGCGATGCCATGCTTAACCTCTACCCGTTCCGCGTCGACGCCGTACTCGATTTCGACCGCGCGGTCCGCGACCCGGCCAACCCCCGGCAGATCAACCCGGCCGACGACGTCGGCGATCACCTGCACATGAACCCGGCGGGCTACGGAGGGATCGCCAGCACCGTCCCCGCCAGCTTGTTCCAACCCTGGAGGCTCGCGTGTGCCCTTGCTGAGGATGGCCCTTCCGTTCGGAATAGAAAGATTTTTATCCCGAACGGTAGGTGGCCTCTCTGGTCCCCGCACGCAGTCTGTTCGCACAGGTTTGGCGCAAGTCGTGCAATCGCGCCATCGCCCGAGGCAGACCTGCCGTCTCAAGCCCGCATCCAAAACGACACACGGGCGCACGGTTACGGCAGCCCAGCTGCCGTAACCGTGCGCTCTGGTCATACGGCGGGGTCAGGAGCAGGTGATGCTCGCCGGGGCGTTGTTAGTCCCGGTGACGTTGGCCGTGAATCCCACGGTGAGTGAGCCGCCAGCGGGGATCGTGCCGTTGTATGGCTGGTTGGTCACCGTGACCGCTTGTCCTGACTGCGTGTAGACGCCGTTCCACAAGCTGGTGATCTGCTGGTTACCCGGGAAGTTCCAGGCGAGCTTCCAGCCGTTCTTCGGGCTGCTGCCGGTGTCGTTCACCACGACCTGGGCCTGGAAGCCGCCGCCCCAGGAGTTCACCACCGAGTAGGTCGCGGTGCAGGCCGCCGGAGTCGGGTTGGAGCCGCCGACGTTCACCGAGAACGAGTTGGTCGCGAGACCCGCCCCGCCCTGCCACAGCTCGAAGCCGGCCTCGACGTCGATCAGCCACCAGGACGGCTGGATGTAGCCGCGGCTGATCGCGTCCTGCACCAGCGGCGCGAGGTCGAGACCGCTCACCGAGGTGGTCGGGGTCGTCATGGTGTAAGAGACGGTGTTCCACCCCTGGGTGCCGAACCAGACGTTGTAGCCGCGGCCGCCGATGGTGGTGCCGGTGGCGACCTGCGAGCCGAACGGCTGCACGGGGCCGTTGTGGTTCAGCCAGATCATCAGCTCGGTGCCGTTGGGCTGGCCGGACGTCGTCGGTGTCTGGTTGAACCAGATGTCGTAGGCGACGTCGTAGTCGTTGCTGCCACCGGGCTGCGTCGTGCTCCAGTTCGTGGTGACCTTGCCCGTCGTGATGGCCGAAGCCTGGACCGGGTTACCCGACAGGCCGCCCGACGTGCAGTTGCCCCAGTGGCAGCCCTGGTAGATGGACGGATAGCCGCCGGGCGCGCCGTTGGTGGCGTTGCTGATGGACGAGTTGGCGACCGTGAAGTCGGCATTGCCGTCGGTCGTGATGCACTCCGGCGCGCTGGAGCCCCACTCGTTGTTCTGCACGGTATATACGCCGCCGCCCACGGCCGCCGCCTGCGACTGGCAAAGCTGGGTGGTCGCCGCACGTGCGCCGCCCGACCCGGTTACGAGCAGCCCGGCCGCGAGCAGCCCGGCGGCGGCCAGACCAGCCACCCTGTTTCTCCAAGACACCGGACGCGTCTCCCTTCGCGAACCTTCCGTTCGGTATCGAACATTCGGGACGCTAAGGCGACAGCAGGTCCGAAAGCCATAAGGTGCCAGGCACTCCGACCTTAGGCCAGGTCAGGGACTTGAAAGAGACCGTGAAGTCATGAAACTTACTTACCAGCCAGCAAACCGGCGCCATCGGCGGCCGCGTAGTTGACGACCTGCTGC
>JAWWPV010000461.1:0-4494 GCA_033854775.1 Trebonia sp. | reverse complement strand
GGTGACCCGGGAAGCGGTCGTGCAGGCCGGCGGGCCGGTGCTGTGGGTGCTGGTGTTCCTGTCGGGGGTCTACGGCGGGTACTTCGGCGCCGCCCAGGGAGTGCTGCTGATCGGGCTCATGGGCGTGGCCTTCACCGACACCATGCTGCGGATCAACGCGGTCAAGAACGTCCTGGCCGGCCTCGTCAACGGGGTCGCGGCGCTGGTGTTCATCGCCGCGACGCACATCGATTGGGGTGTCGCCGGGCTGATCGCCTGCGGTGCGATCCTCGGCGGGCAGTTCGGCGCGCGGATCGGGCGGAAGCTGCCGCCGTGGGGACTGCGCGTGCTGATCATCTGCGTCGGCGTGGCCGCGCTGGCGAAGCTGCTCGCCTAAAGGCTGCAAATTTCTGCAAGAACTTGCAGTCTCACCCTTATCACGGCAGTTCCTTTCACCGCGCTCTGTCGACTATTGCAGCAAGAAGCCGCAAAAAGCATGTAATCCCAGGTAGATGAGCATAAGTGTGCGTCATAAAGTTATTTATTTGCGTGACTTAATCTAGTTATTGCATTGCGGCGTCGTTAAATGTAACGTTCCGGTTGATCAAACATCAGCGCTGATCCAGGCCCAGCGCTCGCCGCGGCAGCCATTCCTGCCGCCGCTCGTCATAGCGGCGGCCACCACCGTCCCTGGCACAGGGACGGCAACTTCCCACCCCTCAGGGAAAGGCATGCTCGCTATGTCCCTTCGGCACAGCCCGCCAGGGCGCGCTGTCACCGCAAAGCACGGTGCCGCGGCAAGACCTAGAACCCGGATGGCCGCCCTCGCGGCGGCCGTTGTCACCGCGCTCGGCACGACGATCGCGGTCGCGGTCGCCGCGCCGACGCTCGCCCAGGCCGCGACGGCCGCCCCGCCGTACTGGGCCCAGTCCCCGTTCAGCGTCCCGAGCGGCACGGGCGCCAGCGTCCCGTTCACCGAGTACGAGGCCGAGAACGCCAGCACTACCGGCAAGCTCATCGGCCCGGACTTCACCCAGGGCGACCTGGCCACCGAGGCATCGGGGCGGGAAGCGGTGCAGCTGACCGCGTCCGGCCAGTACGTGCAGTTCACCCTGACCAGCGCCACCAACGCGTTCGACGTGCACTACGCCCTCCCGCAGGGAGCGTCCGGCACGCTGTCCGTCTACGTGAACGGCACCAAGCTCAGCAAGGAGCTCTCGCTCACCTCGGCCTACAGCTACATCTCCACGCCGGGCATCATGGGCAGCCAGACGCACAAGCTCTACGACGACGCGCGGATGATGTTCGGCCAGACGTACCCGGCCGGCACCACGGTGCGGCTGGAGGCGGACTCCGCCGACACGGCGCTGCCGTACACGATCGACGTGGCGGACTTCTACAACGTGCCGGCCGCGGCCGCCCAGCCCGCCAACTCGATCTCGGTGACCAGCGAGGGAGCCGACCCGACCGGCGCCGCCGACTCCACCACCGCGTTCCGCAACGCGATCTCCGCGGCCAACTCGGCCGGGGAGTCCGTGTGGATCCCGGCGGGCACCTTCGTCGTCAGCTCCGCGCTCCAGGTGAACTCCGCGACGATCGCCGGGGCCGGGGACTGGTACTCGCAGATCAAGACCAATGAGTTCATCGACAACACCTCGGCCGTCTCCGGGCCGGTCAACCTGAGCGGCTTCGCGATCATCGGCAGCACCGTCGGCCGCCACGACGACAGCACGGCCAACGCGATCAACGGGTCGCTCGGCAGCGGCTCCACCGTGAACGGGCTGTGGATTCAGGACACGAACGTCGGGTTCTGGCTGCAGTACGGCAACAGCAACTGCACGGTGGAGAACACGGTTATCGAGTCCACCGACGCGGACGGCCTCAACTTCAACGGGAACGCGACCAGCTGCACGGTGAAGAACAACTTCATCCGCAACACCGGCGACGACGGGCTGGCGATCTGGTCCTACCCGGCGGCCGACTCCGGCATCACCTTCGCCAACAACACGATCGTCCAGCCCAGCCTGGCCAACGGCATCGCCGACTACGGCGGCTCCAACAACACGATCTCTAACAACGTGATCGCGGACACGAACGCGCTCGGCAGCGGGCTGGCCATCTCCAACGAGCAGTTCCTGTCCCCGTTCACGCCGCTGACCGGCACCATCACCGTCGCGGGCAACTACCTGATCAGGGCCGGCGCCGAGAACCCGAACTGGGGCCACCCGATGGGCGCGGTCCGGTTCGACGCCTACGACTCCGCGTACAGCAACGTCACCGTGAACTACAGCGGCGGCGCGATCCTGGACAGCCCGTACGAGCCGTTCGAGATCGTCAGCGGCTCCGGCAACGGCTACGCCGTCAGCGGGCTCAACATCAGCAACGTGAACGTGCAGAACGCGGGCACGGTCGTCATGCAGGCGGAAACCACCGGCTCCGCCAGCGTCAGCGGCCTGACCGCCAGCGGCATCGGGGTGCCCGGCGCCTACAACGACGCCTACCCGTCCAACACGGCCGGCGCGTACACCTTCAACCTCGGCGCCGGCAACTCGGGCTGGAGCACGACCCCCGTGCTCACTACCTTCCCGAACCCGGCGCAGCCGGGCGCGCTGACCGCCTCGCCTTCCAGCCTGTCGTTCGGCGACCTGGCGTCCGGGTCGACCAGCGCGGCGCAGACGGTGACGGTGTCGAACCCGGGCAGCAGCGCGGTCTCGGTCTCCTCGGTCAGCGCCAGCGCCCCGTTCAGCCAGACCAACACCTGCGGCAGCTCGATCGCCGCGGGCGGCTCCTGCACGGCCAGCGTTAAGTTCGCCCCGACCAGCGGCGGCAGCCAGACCGGCACGCTGACGGTTGCCACCAGCGCACCGGGCAGCCCGCTGACCGTCGCGCTGACCGGCACCGGGGTCACCGCCACGACTAACCTCGCCCAGGGCCAGCCGGCCACGGCGAGCAGCTCGTATCAGACCTTCGTGGCCTCCAACGTGACCGACGGCAACACCAGCACCTACTGGGAGAGCACCGACGGCGCGGCGTACCCGCAGACCATCTCGGTCGACCTGGGCTCCGCGCAGTCGATCGGGTCGGTCACCCTGGACCTGCCGCCGTCGACCGCCTGGGCCACCCGGACCGAGACGCTGTCGGTCCTCGGCAGCGCCAACGGGACGTCCTACAGCCAGATAGCCGGCTCGGCCGGGTACACCTTCAACCCGTCGACCGGCAACACGGTGACGATCAGCCTGCCGTCCGGGACCAGCGCCCGGTACGTGCAGCTGAGCTTCACCGGGAACACCGGCTGGAGCGCGGCGCAGCTGTCGGAGTTCGAGGTGTTCCCCGGCGGAGGATCAAGCGGCGGCGGCAGCGCGCTGTCGGCGTCTCCGTCGAGCGTCTCGTTCGGCAGCACGGCGGTTGGCTCGACGAGCTCGGCGCAGACGGCGACGGTGTCGAACCCGGGCACCACCGCGGCGTCCGTGTCGTCGGTCAGCGTCAGCGGGCCGTTCAGTCAGACCAACACCTGCGGTACCTCCATCGCCGCGGGCGGGTCGTGCACCGTCAGCGTGAAGTTCGCGCCCACTGCCAGTGGCACGGCGAGCGGAACCCTGTCGGTGGCATCCAGCGCGCCGGGCAGCCCGCTCACGGTGGCGCTATCCGGAACTGGCGCCAGCTCCGCTAACACCAACCTGGCGCTCAACGCCCCGGTCACCGCGTCCAGCTCCACCCAGACGTACGCGCCCGCCAACGCCGTTGACGGGAACACCAGCACGTACTGGGAGGCGAACAACGGCGCCTGGCCGAGCACGTTCACGGTAAACCTCGGGTCCGTCCAGGCCCTCGGCTCCGTGACGATCGACCTGCCCCCGGCAGCCGCCTGGTCGACCAGGACCCAGACCCTGTCCGTCCTCGGCTCGGCCAACGGCAGCACCTACTCCACCCTGGTGGGCTCGGCCACCTACACCTGGAACCCGTCCACCGGAAACACCGTTACCATCCACCTCCCATCCGGCACCAGCGACCAGTACGTCCAGCTGAGCTTCACCGCCAACAGCGTCCAGAACGGCGCTCAGATGTCCGAACTGGAGGTCTTCGCGCCGTGAGGCATTGCCTCGCGGTAAGTCGGGGTTGACCTTCCCCGGCGCGGGGGCGCACGCTTCGGCGCGCGCCCCCGCCTTGCTGCTCCGGTCCTTCCGGGGCCGCCTGGCCCGGGTTCCTGCAGCCGGCCGCCGGCGGGAGGCCGGCCCAGAGGGCTGGCGGGAACTGCGGGGCTACCTCGTGGACGCCGGTGCAGCCGGCGGTGAGGGAACCGGCGATCACAATCCAGCCGTGCCCGCTCGCCGCGGAAGGCAGCCTGGACTTTGGCGGATGTTTTGCACGCGCATAGCGCAATGCCGGAATTTAAAGTGGGTCGCGACCGGTCCCGGCCGTCCCACTTACCGGGTTCGTCTGTTCCCAGCGGCGCGGGCCGCCTGCCTGCCTGCCCGTGGCCGGGCCGGTGCCCTGCGGGCCGCCGGTGCCCTGCGG
>JAWWPV010000460.1:0-2520 GCA_033854775.1 Trebonia sp. | reverse complement strand
GGTCGCGCGCCGGTTCTTCCGCCGGGACGCGGACCTGGTCAGCCAGCTGCTCCTCGTCGGCATCGCCGCGAACCTCGCGGCCTACATCCCGAGCTCACTCGCGGACCACACGGCCCTGAACGCCCGGGAGTTCGCGCCGGTCCTGCCGCTGGCCGCGGTCCTGGCCGCCCGCGCGCTCGGCGACCGGCTAGGCGAGCGGGCGACGGGAAACCGGGCCCTCGCGGCAGCGCTGGCCGCGCTGTTCGGCTGGTACTGCGTCGGCCTGGCGCACCAGGCCGCCGCCCCGGCGGCCCCCAACCCGTTCGCCATGCTCGAGGCGTTCCTCACGCGGCACCACCTGACCGACGGCATCGGCGGGTACTGGGACTCAAGCGTCATCACCGTCGACACCGGGGGCGCCATCACCATCAGGGCCGTCACCCAGGGCTGCCTCCAGCCGTACGGCTGGGAGTCGAAGCCCGCCTGGTACGACCCGGCCAGGCACACGGCGAGCTTCGTGCTTGAGTCCAGCGGGGCGGGCTACTTCAGCCTGTGGCTTGTGTCGCCCGCCGCGCTGACGCGCCTGGGCACACTGCTCCCCGCGGCCGGTCGCGCGCCCCTGGACCCTGGCGCGGGCTATGCGGTCCACGCCTACCAGGGCAATCTCCTGGCCCAATTGCCGCGCCTAGCCCACTGCTAGCACGGTCTAGGCCACGCCAGTTCCGCGCAGACCGTAATGAATGCGCAGCCGCCGTCGTTATAGCCACACAGGCGGGATATTTCCGCGTTCAGCAGGCCTCTGAAAGCTGAACGTTTGCTCTTGACCTTCGTGCAAACGGTCGGGTCGCCCGTCCGCCCCGGTAGCCTGGGTAGGCTTTACCAAAGACATAGAAAATAGAAAGCGGTGTCGGGCCTCGGGCTCACCTCCGTCACCCTAGCCAGACCCGAGAGGTTCTCATGCGACGCGCAGCCGCGCTTGCCATTGTTCCCTTGCTCGCCGCCGTAGCCGTCGCCGGCTGCGGTTCCTCGTCCTCTTCCAAGCCGGCCGCGGCCGCGTCTTCGGACACCTACAAGTCGGTGACGGTAAGCGGCACGTTCAACAAGTCGCCGACGGTGACCATCCCGAAGCAGACGGGGTCAGGGACGCTCTACACCAAGACGGTCATCCAGGGTACGGGCGCGAAGCTGACCTCCGCGGACGGCATGATTGCCAACTACGTCGCGTACGACTGGTCGGGCAAGACCAGCAAGCTCCTCGGCTCCTCCTTCACCCAGGGGTCCCCGTCGATATTCGTCGGGTCACTGCTCCCCGGCCTTGAGACGGCGCTCGTCGGGCAGAAGCTCGGCAGCCGGGTGCTCGCGGTGATCCCGCCCAAGGACGCCTTTGGCGCGACGGGCAACTCGACGGAGGGCATCGGCCCCAAGGACACGCTGGTGTTCGTCGTCGACATGGGCTCGACGTTCGGCACCGGAAGCGTCCCTGGTGCGCAGGCCAGCAACGGCGGAGGGTCGCTGCCCACCGTGACCGCGCCGGCGGCGAATAGCACGGCCGGCCCGACGATCAAGATCCCGGCCAAGACCACCGCGCCGAAGACTCTCCAGGTCAAGCCCCTGATCAAGGGCACGGGAGCGGTGGTGAAGAAGGGCAACGACATCGCGGTCCAGTACACCGGGGTGATCTGGCGGACCGGGAAGGTCTTCGACTCCTCCTGGGCGCGCAACACGCCGCTGACCACCGTGATCGGCGAGGGCCAGGTCATCCCCGGCTGGGACACCGGTCTCGTCGGCCAGACCGTCGGCAGCCGCGTCCTGCTCGTCATCCCGCCGGCCGACGGCTACGGCTCGGCCGGCGCCTCCCAGGCGGGCATCAAGGGCACTGACACCCTGGTCTTCGTCGTCGACATCCTCGCCGCCGCCTAGCTGGCATTGTGGTCGGTGCGGGTAACCGGACCGCCCCCACGACCGCCGCGTGCGCGCCGGCGGCCGCCGCCGCCAGAAAGTACTCGAGGTCTTCGTCCAGGGAGCGGCCCATGGTCGACAGGGGGACCGGGGCCGCGCGGAGGGCCTCCTCCAGGCCGTTAGCCGGAACCGTGATCAGGCGGTGGCGCGTGGCGAGTGGCGCGACATCGGAGGCCACCCGGGCCGCCTGGGGTTCGGGCAGGGCCGGGATCACCACGTCGGCGCTCGCCAGGGCGACCCGGCCGTAGGCAGTGAGGCTGTGGTGGGAGACGCCCTGGTGGCGTTCGCGCGGGTCCGCGAAGGAAATGCGCAGCGATGCGACGGGGCGGCCGCCTAGGGCCGCGGCGGCGTTGACGGCCTCGCCGGCGGCCACGCCTGAGTAGCCCCACTTCGTGCCGGTGCCGAGGTTGCCAGGGCCCTGAGTCACGATCGCCACGTCGGCGCCGGCGGCGAGCCGCGCGGTCAGGAGTCCCGAGTGGACCGTGACCGCCTCCAGGTCGCCGCCGAACGACTGGCCGGTCGTGATCGTCGCCGCCAGCCAGCCGGCCTCGCGCAAGCCGGCGATCGTGCGGGAGAACCAGG
>JAWWPV010000459.1:0-2866 GCA_033854775.1 Trebonia sp. | reverse complement strand
TCGCGGTCGCCGGCCGGAACGCGCGCGTCGAGCGCGAGCTCCGCGAGCTGGCCGCCACCCGGCCCGCCCTGCGGCCGTTCGGCTTCACCGGCCAGGTACCAGAACTGATGGCCGCGGCCGACGTAGTCATCGCGCTCCCGGGCGCGGCGACCTGCGCCGAGGCGCGCGTCGTGGGCCGCAGGCTGCTGCTCCTTGACGTCATGCCCGGGCACGGCCGGGACAACCTGCTGCATGAGCTCGAGCAGGGCAGCGCGGAGGCATGCGGCCCGACGGCCGCCGACATCGCGGCGAGCGCCACGGCGATGCTTGACGGTCCCGGGCTCGACCGGCCCGAGCCGAACGGCGCCGGCGATGGCACCGGGAACACCGGGAGCAGAGCGCCGAAGGTGCCGCGCTGGGAGCCTGCGTTCGCCGCGGCACTCGGCGCGATCGGGCTTGACGTCCACTTGACTGACACCGATGCGACGGGAGCGACAGCATGCGTACCCTCTTCCTTAACCCGCCGAGCTACGCGGGATTCGACGGCGGGGCCGGCGCCCGCTACCAGGCGAAGCGGGAAATCCGCTCCTACTGGTACCCGACCTGGCTGGCGCAGCCGGCCGCGCTCGTGCCTGACAGCCTGCTCGTGGACGCCCCGCCGGCCGGGAAGGCCCTCGCCGACATTGTCCCGCTCGCGGCCGGCCGTGACCTGGCGATCCTGTACACGAGCTCGCCCACGTTCGCGGGCGACGTCAAGGTGGCGGAGGCGCTCAAGGAGGCCAACCCGCGGCTGCTCGTCGGCCTCGCCGGCCCGCCCGTCGCCGTCCGCCCCCAGGAGTCCCTGAAGGCCTCGACCGCCATCGACTTCGTGGCCCGCGAGGAGTTCGACTTCACGATCGCCGAGGTGGCCGAGGGCCGGCCGCTCAGCACCATCGACGGCCTGAGCTACCGGGACGAAGCAGGGAACCCGGTGCACAACGCCGACCGGGCCATCTTGGAGGACATGGACCAGCTGCCCCCCGTTCTGCCGGTCTACAAGCGGGACCTGCGCATCGAGGACTACTTCATCGGCTACCTCAGCCACCCGTACGTCTCGCTTTACACCGGCCGCGGCTGCCGGTCGCGCTGCACGTTCTGCCTGTGGCCGCAGACCGTGGGCGGGCACCGTTACCGCACGAAGTCGGTCGGCGCGGTGCTCGCCGAGGCCGCCATGGCGAAGGAACTGTTCCCGCAGATGAAGGAGCTGTTCTTCGACGACGACACGTTCACCGACGACCGGCGGCGGGCGGAGGAGATCGCGGTCGGGCTCGGCAAGCTCGGCCTCACCTGGTCGTGCAACGCCAAGGCCAACGTGCCGCGGGAGACCCTGCAGATCATGCGCGACAACGGGCTGCGGCTGCTGCTCGTCGGCTACGAGTCGGGCGACCAGCAGATCCTCATTAACATCAAGAAGGGACTGCGCGTCGAGCGGGCGAAGCAGTTCGCCAGGGACTGTCGCGAACTCGGCATCACCATCCACGGCACGTTCATCCTTGGCCTGCCGGGGGAGACGAAGGAGACCATCCAGGAGACGATCAAGTTCGCCCGCGAGGTCAACCCGCACACGATCCAGGTCTCGGTGGCCGCGCCGTACCCGGGCACCGAGCTGTACCGCCAGGCGCAGGAGAACGGCTGGCTGCCGCCCGACGACGAGGGAACGACCCTGGTCAGCGTCTCTGGCACGCAGCTCGCTTCGCTGGACTACCCGCACCTGGGCCACACCGAGATCCTCGGCTCGGTGGACGACTTCTACAAGCGCTTCTACTTCCGCGCACCGAAGATCGCCGAGATGTCCGCCGAGATGCTCCGCCACCCGTCCATGGCCGCGCGGCGCCTGCGCGAGGGCACCGAGTTCATCCAGTTCCTCGGCCGCCGCGACCGGATCGCCTAGCCGCCGCTACAGGCGGGAAAGCACGTGCGGCCCGCCACCCGACACGCCCCACGTGGCGAGCCGCGAGATCCCGAGGGACCGGCTGGGCAAAGGTGCTAGCCCTTGACGACGCCCGAGACCAGGCCGCGGATGTAGAAGCGCTGGAGGCCGACGTACAGCAGGACGCACGGCACCATCGCGATCACCGCACCCGCTTCCAGGTAGCCGAAGTTCACCTGGCCCACGCTCCCGTACTCCATGTTCAGCAGGGCGAGCGGGAGCGTGAAGAGGTTGTTGGACGTGATGAACGTGAGCGCGCCGACGAATTCGGTCCAGGAGAACAGGAACGCGTAAAGCACAGTGGTCGCGATGCCGGGCACGACGAGCGGCCGGAGCACCGACACCAGCGTCCTGGCCGCCGAGGCGCCGTCGACCGCCGCGGCCTCTGACAGCTCCCAGGGGATTTGGAGGAAGGTGTTGCGCATCACGAACACGCCGAACGGCAGGTTGAACGTCGTGTAGAACAGCGCGAGGCCGACGAGGCTGTTGGTCAGCCCCAGTGAGTGCATCTCGAGGAAGAGCGGGGTGAGCAGCGCCTGGAACGGGATCATCATCGTGACGAGCACGAGCGCGAACACGAGGCCAGAGCCACGGAACCGGAAGCGGGCGAACCCGTACCCGGCCATGGTCGCGATGACCGCCGTCAGCAGGCCCGTGCCGACCGCGACGGCCAGGCTGTTGGCCGCGTAGCGCAGGATGTCGTTGGTCTGGATGAGGCCGGAGTAGTTGGCCGTGGTCAGGTGGGAGAAGTCCCCGGCCGACGGGGCCTGCGTGACCAGGGCCGACGGCATGAAGGAGCGGAGCACGGCCCAGGCGAGCGGTAGCAGGAAGATCAGCGCGGCGAGGGTACCGCCGGCCAGGTACAGGGCGAACCCGGTGCGGCCCAGGTCGCGGCCCCGGCCCGCGCCCGGCGCGCCG
>JAWWPV010000458.1:0-3089 GCA_033854775.1 Trebonia sp. | reverse complement strand
GACGGGGGAAGAGGCCTACACGCTGGCCCTGCTGGCCGCGCAGGCGTTCGCCCCGGCTGGGGCGCCCGTCGACGTGCTGGGAACTGACGTCTCACCCGCTGCGCTCGCCAGCGCGGCAGACGGCCGGTACCGCGAGCGCGCAGTGCGCGTGCTGGAGCCCCACCTACGCAGTCGTTACTTTCATCGGGCGCCCGACGGCAGCTACGTCATCGGTGATCTCCTGCGCAGCCTGGTGCGCTTCCGCCCGCACAACCTCGCGCGTGATGCGAGCCCGCCACCGGCCGAAGCCTGCTTCGACCTCATCACCTGCCGGAATGTGCTCATCTACTTCAGCCCGCCGCTCGTCTCGACCGTGATCGACTCGCTCGAAGGGTCGTTGCGGCCGGGAGGCACGCTGATGCTCGGGGCCGCGGACGCCCTGCACCGGCTGGACCGGCCGTCCGCGCCCCGTGCCGTCCGGCCAGCCGGGCAAGCGGGACAATCCGGACCCAAGCTGCGCCGCCCGCTCCGCCGGGAGCCCTCGCTGTCGCGCGATCAGCGGCTGGCGGCCGCGCTGGACGCGGCGGACCATGGTGACCGCGACGGCGCCCTGGCCTCCGTGGCGTCGCTGCTGGCGGACACCCCGCTAGATGCCGACGCGCACTTCATTCAAGGGCTCGTCATCCTGGAATCGGGGCAGCCAGCGGCAGCAGCCGTCTCGCTTCGCCGCGCGCTCTGCACCGACGCCCGGTTCGCGCTCGCAGCGTTCACTCTCGGCCGCGCCTATGACGCACTCGGCCACACGCAGGCCGCCCGGCGCGCATACGAGCAGGCCCTGCGCACGCTCGACCCGGAGGATGACCGGCACGAGCCGATGCTCCAGCAGATCGATATCGGCGACATCGCCGCCGCATGCCGCGCCCGGCTCCGCGGTCTCCGTGAAAGACCCTGACCGCGGAACCCCCTCGGCGGGCGCTCCCCACAATTATCACCTAATGTAATTAAAGATAGCTCAACGTAACAGCATTCGTGGTACGCGAATCGGGCTACAGCTAGGAGCGAGCGCATGGCTAGCAGCGATCATGACGAGTCGCCGGGACGCATCCTCGTGGTCGACGACGATCTGGTGACCGGCCGTTTCCTGGTGCACCTGCTCGGCGTCCGCGGCGGATTCGACGTGTCGCACACGACCGAGCCAGCCGTGGCGCTGAAGCAGGCCACCTCGGAGTCCTGGGATCTGGTGCTCACTGATGTGGAGATGCCCGGCATGACCGGCCTCGAACTCCTGCAGGCGCTGCGGCAGGCCGCCCCGGATTTGTGTGTCGCCGTGCTGACCAGCCATGCGTCGCTCGACAACGCCGTGCGCGCGCTACGGGATCGCGCCGACGAGTTCCTGCAGAAAACGATGCCACCGGATCAGCTCCTGGCCAGTGTCAGTGCGCTGGTCGCCAAGGGACGCGCCGCCAGGCTGGCTGCCCGGCGGTCCGTCCTGGCCATCGGCGCGCACCCCGATGACGTCGAGATCGGCGCGGCCGGCGCGCTGCTCGTCCACCGCAGCATGGGCCACGAGGTCTCGGTCCTGACGCTCAGCCGGGGGGCTCGCGGCGGAACGGAGAGCACGAGGGCCGGTGAATCCGAGATGGCTGCGCTGGCGCTGGGCGCCACTTTGTTCCTGGAGAACCTGCAGGACACCCAGATCAGGGAAGGCGATCCGACCATCAGCGTGATCAGCAGCGTGGTCCAGACGGTTCGGCCAACGGTGATCTACACCCATTCGCTGCATGACGTGCACCAGGATCACCGCAACGTCCATCGCGCTGCCATGGTGGCCACCCGCACGGTCAGCAGCGTCTACTGCTTCCAGTCCCCGTCGGCCACCGTCGATTTCCGGCCGACCCGCTTCGTGACCATCGACGACCAGGTCGACCGGAAGCTCATGGCCATCAAGGCCTTCGCCTCGCAAACAGAGGTACGGGCGTACCTGGTACCGGACCTGATCAAGTCAACCGCCCGCTACTGGTCGCGCTATGGCGACGGGCTCTACGCGGAGGCGTTCGAGGTCATCCGTGAGGCGGCCATGACCGCAGGCCAGCCCGGCGGGCCCGGGCCAGATCTCGCCACGAGCGCGGCCGCGGCCACCCCAGCCCGGTGACCGCCCGTGTCTTACCGGAAGACCAGGCTCACCTCCGCCCCGGGGTGCTAGCACGCCGACCCACCGACCGCTGCGCCACGACCGCATTCGCGGCGGCGGTGAATCGTCGCGCGGCGCTGCTTTCGACGTACTATCTGCGGTTCATCCACGGGGCGGCCGACCTGGCCGGCATCGCCCGCGCCGCGCTGGTCCTCACCCATTCCGGGGACGGCTGCATCACGTGAAAGACCATGGGGTCATGCCGTGGACGACAACGCACGATCCAGGGAAGTTCCTCGCGGCGGCCGGTGGCTCGGTGTGCTCCCGCCTGGTCGAGCAACGTGATCGTCACCATCACCGCGCGGCTGCCGCGGGCTGGCCGGCCCGGGCCCGGCGAGCCGCCGCTGCTGGGCTGGTGGGCAGAAGGGCCCGGGCCGCGGGGGGCGTTCATCGCGACCGCGAGATTCCCGCTCGCGGTGACCCCCATGCCAGACCAGGCGCTCGACGAGCTCGCTGACACACTCGTCCCGGGTACGGCACTGCAGCGACCGCCGCGGTAACCCGGCATGCGATCAAGTCGGGCGCGCCAGAGGTACTGCTATTTACCGACGCCACCAACCCGGTAACCAACTCGATCTACCAGCGACTCGGCTACCGCCCTGCCGAAGACCGCCTCATCCTCACCTTTAGCTGATCTCCCGCGCCAGGCATGTGCTCCCCGCCTGGGGTGCGGCCCGCTGTTTCCGTCCTACCCAGGCGCGACTACTACGCTGACTGATATATTGGCCGACGTAGTAGGGAGGCGAGTGGTCGTGAGCAGACGGGATGGCCGGGCCGGGCCGGACGTGCTGCGCCGGGCCGGCGAGGCGTCGGCGCTGATCCTGATCAGCCTCGCCGACGGGCCCAAGCACGGCTACGCGCTGATCCAGGACATCAAGGAGCTCACCGGCGTCGAGCTCGGGCCCGGCACGCTCTACGG
>JAWWPV010000457.1:0-3241 GCA_033854775.1 Trebonia sp. | reverse complement strand
CACCGTCAAGCTGGTACCGCGCTGATCGAGCCCGATTGTCGCGGGGACCAGCCCGGGACGGGCAGATCAAGATGAGCGGTGGTGGCTGCGCTGGGGCGCGTCCTCCGGATCGGCGACCGCGGCGGCGGCCTCTTCGGCGTCTTCTTCTGCCTCCTGGGCGGCGGCCTCGGCGTCGGCCGATACCTCGATCGCGGCGAGCGCGGCCTCCGCGGCGAGCGGGGCCTTGCGCTTGCCGCGCAGCAGGGAGGCCAGGCCGGCGAGGACCGACAGCGCGGCCGACACGCTGAACACCACGATGAGGCCGCTGTGGAACGGCCCGGAAAGCAGGGAGGGGAAGAACGTCCGGCCGGTCAGCGCGGCCTGGCTCGCGGCGGGCAGCTTCGTCAGCACGCCGGTCGGGGCCAGGAGGTGCTGGATCGGGTTAACGCCGAGGACGGAGGCGAACAGCGACGACACCGGCGGCAGGGTGGCCACCTGGTGCGCCACGCCGCTGGGCACGCCGAGCTTGGTCAGGCCGCTGGTCAGGGTGGTCGGCAGCGAGCTGGACAGGCCGATGATCATCAGCGTGAACACGACGCCGATGGACACGGCGGTGCCCGAGTTCTGGAAGGTGGAGCGCATGCCGGAGGCCGCTCCCCGGTCGCTGGCCGGGACCGAGCCCATGATGGAAGAGGAGTTCGGTGAGGCGAACATCCCGCTGCCGATCCCGTTCAGCGCGATGCACAGCGCGAACGCCCAGTAGGGGAAGTTGACGGGCAGCAGCATCAGGACGACGAACGACGACGCGAACACGGCCATGCCGGCGGTCGCGATGCCGCGCGTGCCGAAGCGGTCGGACAAAATGCCCGAGGTCGGCCCGGAGACGAGGAACCCGGCGGTCATCGGCAGCAGGAAGATGCCCGCCCACAGCGGGGTCTGGTCGTAGGAGTAGCCGTGCAGCGGCAGCCAGATGCCCTGCAGCCAGATGATCAGCATGAACTGGATGCCGCCGCGAGCGATCGACACCAGCAGGCCCGCCACGTTGCCCGCGGTGAACTCCCGGATCTTGAACAGGCCGAGCCGGAACATCGGCTCCGCGACCCTCGTCTCGATGATCACGAAGACGAGCAGCACCGCCAGGCCGCCGATGATCTCGCCGAGCACGACCGGCGACTTCCAGCCCATCGAGTTGTTCCCGTAGGGCTGGATGCCGTAGGTGATGCCGACGAGCACCGAGCCGAGGCCGAGCGCGAACGTGATGTTGCCCCACCAGTCGATCTTCGCGCGCCGCCGCACGCCGTTGTCGCGCAGCTTCAGGTAGGCCCACAGTGTGCCGAACACGCCCACCGGGAGGTTGATCCAGAAGACCGCGCGCCAGTCCCAGGCGGCCAGCAGGCCGCCCGCGACCAGCCCGATGAACATGCCGGCCAGCGCCGCGATCTGGTTGGTGCCGAGCGCGAACCCGCGCCGCTCCGCCGGGAACGCGTCGGTCAGGATCGCCGCCGAGTTGGCCATCAGCATCGACCCGCCGACGGCCTGCAGAAGCCGCCAGCCGATCAGCCAGAGGGCCGCGTGGGTGCCCTGGAACGGGTCGAAAGACAGCAAGACGGAGGCGATCGTGAACACCACGAACCCCCGGTTGTACATCTTGACCCGGCCGAACATGTCGCCGAGCTTGCCCAGGTTCACCACCAGGACCGCCTGGACGAGCCGGTAGCCCATGATCATCCACAGCAGGTAACTGATGTTCCCCGCGCCCAGCGGGTCGAGGTTGATGCCCTTGAAGATCGCCGGCAGCGCGATGATGACGACAGACCCGTCGAGCGACGCCATGAAGATGGCCGCCGTCGTGTTGGCCAGGGCGATCCAGGCGTACGAATCCGGCTTCGGCGGCTTCGCCGGCCCGCCCGCCGGGGCCTCGGTCGCGGTGCGCGCCCCCATCAGAGCTTCTCCGCCAGCCGCTCGAGCAGCACGGCGGCGGCCTTGAGCTGGCCGAGCTCGTCTTCGCTGAACCCGTTCCGCAGCGCCGCCGCGATCTGCTCGGTCCGTGCGCCGCGCTTGTCGTGCACGGTCCGCCGCCCCGATTCGGTGATCGACAGCACGATCCGCCTGCCGTCCTCCGGGTCACGGCGGCGCTCGATCAGGCCGCGCTCGAGCAGCGCGGCGACGGTCACGCCCATCGACTGCGGGCTGATCCGCTCAAGCCGGGCCAGGTCGCTTGAGGTCGCGGGCCCGCCGCGCTCAAGGCGCGAAAGCGCCGAGGACTCGGCGAGGGTCAGCTCACCCGCGAACGGCGCCTGCTTCAGCTTGCGCACCACCAGCCCGACGGCGACGCGCAGCGCCCCCGCGATCTCGCTGACATCCGCGACCGCTTCACCTGAGTCCATAGTCGTAAGGGTAACTAATAAGTTTTGCCTTAGCAATTTGGCCAGGTGAGCCGCGGGCCCCGAGGGAAATGGGCGCCGGGTGGTGGGGCACGCACCCGTTCCGAGTGCTGGTTACTGGGCCTGTTCTTGCGCGAAGTAGCGGA
The DNA here is from genome assembly GCA_033854775.1 of Trebonia sp. Classification (GTDB taxonomy): domain Bacteria; phylum Actinomycetota; class Actinomycetes; order Streptosporangiales; family Streptosporangiaceae; genus Trebonia. Next base: position 732 of record JAWWPV010000457.1, on the reverse strand, counting down.
AGAACAGGAAGCCGTCGTCCTCGAGGACGTGCTTTAGGGTCAGCGGGCGGGCGGGGGACGGCTGGCCGGCGATGACGCGGCTCGCACCGGGGCCGGCCAGGGTCGGGCTGACCGACAGGCAGAGCTCGTTGAGCAGGCCGGCCGCCGCTACGTCGCCGAGGAGGTGCGGGCCGCCTTCGCACAGGACCCTGCTCATGCCGCGGGCCTTGAGTTCCTTGAAGGCCGCGGCGAGGTCGACGGTCTCCTCGCCGGCGACGATCACGTCGGCGACCTTGGCGGTCGCGGCGCGGAGCCCGGCGTCCGCGGCCGCGCAGGTGATCACGACCGTCCGCGCGTCTGGCGGTGCGTCGGTGAACAGGGAAGAGGCCAGGTTGAGGCCCAGCGACCTGGTGACCAGCGCGATCGCCGGGGTCTCCGGGCGGCCTTCGCGCAGGGCCGCCAGGCTCGGCCGGCGCAGCGCGGGCTTGTAATCCTCGGCCCGCGCCGTGCCCGCGCCGGCGAGGACCACGTCGGTGAGGGCACGAAGGACGCCGAAGATCCGCTTGTCGCCCGGCCCGGACAGGCCGGTGGACCGCCCGTCGACGTAGGCGGCACCGTCGGCGCTCGTCACCATGTTCGCCCGCACCCAGCTGTCTCGCGGGTAGGCGTAGAGCCCGGCCAGTTTGAGGAGGTCGAGTTCGTCACCGGGCGAGGGGAAGATCATGCGCACGGGCTAGATCCTAGCCGCGTGCC
>JAWWPV010000456.1:0-8803 GCA_033854775.1 Trebonia sp. | reverse complement strand
GCACTGGCGGTCCCAGCTCCGCCCGCGCCTCGACGGCCTCACCGACGAGGAGTACTGACGCCGTCACGGCGCTCGCCAGGCTGGACGAGGTCTACGCCGCGTGGATCGCCGGCGTCCGCGGCCTCGGCGCCGAGGGCCTGGCCCGCCCGTGCGGCCCGGCGGAGGGTCCGTACGCCGAGGTCCCGATGGCCTCGCTCGTGCTGCACATCAACCGCGAGGCCCTGCATCACGGCGCCGAGGTCGCCCTGCTCCGCGACCTGTTCCGCTGGCAGCCCCGGTAGGTGCTGCACATGTCAAGCAACTTGCTTGACATGTGCAGCATGCTTGATATAGTTTGCGGTATCGACCCTTACCGAGGAGGTACCCATGACCGCCACCGTGACCGGGGACGTGCAGGAGCAGGTGCTCGGCATCGTCCGCAAGAGCCAGGAAATGACCCTCAACGCGATCAAGCAGGTCGTCGAGACCGGGCACACCGTCGCCGGGAAGCTGCCCCCCATGCCGTTCGCCGACAAGCTGCCGTCGTCCCTGCCCCAACTGCCGGGAGTGCGCGCCCTGCCGACGCCGGAGGCGGTCGTGTCCGCCACGTTCGACTTCTTCGACCGGCTGCTTGCCGGGCAGCGCAAGTTCGCCGGCGAGCTGATAAAGGCCACCGCGCCGCTCCGCCCCGCCGCCAGGCCCGAGTCCGGCCCCGCGACCGAGTCCGGCCCCGCCTCCGAGTAGGGCGCACTCCGCGGCTGACCCGAGCGCCCGGAGGTCCGCGACCGGCGCGACATCAAAGACCCACGGAGATAACAGCAAGAAGCGCGAAGCGCACAGCGGAGCTCTCCGCGCACTATAGTTTGCAGAACACCGCATAACAGGAAGGGGGAGCGTCATGCCGGACATGCCGGGCCCGTGGAGGGAGGCGCAGCGGGACGCGTGGGAGGCGCAGCGCGAGTCCCTCGGCGCGTTCATCCGCGAGCGGCGAAAGCAGGCGAACCTGTCGCTGCGCCAGTTGGCCGAGCTGACCAGCCTGTCCAATCCCTACCTCAGCCAGGTCGAGCGCGGCCTGCACCAGCCCTCGGTCCGCGTGCTGCGGGCCATCTCCGACGCGCTCAACCTCTCCGCGGAGACCCTGCTCGCTCAGGCTGGCCTCATCGACGCCATGGCCGGCGGGACCGGCACGCGGACCAGCGTGGCCACCGCCGAGGACGACACCGCTGTCCCCGACACCGAGCGGGCCATCCGCGCCGACAAGCGCCTGTCCGAGGACCAGAAGTCCGCCCTGATCGTCGTCTACCGCAGCATGCTCAGCCAGCAGGGAAGCGCTACCTGACCGAGTGCGCGCCGCCTCTGGCGAGGAATACGCGTTAGGGGCGGAGCACGAAGTCGTTCTGAATGACCTTAAGCTTATTTATACTTACTGATGGTTAGATTTCGGCCTTGGCTGCCCACGCGGGCACGGCCGTTCCGCGTTTTTTTGCGTTAGAGGTGAATAGATCGCACAGAAGGGGAAAGCGGACTCTGTCCACGACGAGAATTTTTCCCCGGGAGGCCCGCTAAGCGAGCCACCCGAGGCCGGCGACCAGACACGGTTCCATTACGATCACACCGTGGGAGACCGGATCGTTACCTGGCCGAACGCGCTCAGTGCTGCCCGGCTGGCCGGCGTTCCCGTGTTTCTGTGGCTGGTCATCGGGCCGCGTACCGCCACGGCCGACATCATCGCCGCCGCGCTGCTCGGTTTCGCCGGGATTAGCGACTGGCTCGACGGGAAGCTGGCGAGGATGCTCAACCAGACGAGCAGGCTCGGCCAGCTGCTCGACCCCGCCGCGGACCGGCTGTACATCGCGGTCACGATCATCGCGCTCGCGGTGCGCGGGATCATCCCGTGGTGGCTGTTCACCGCGCTCGCGGCCCGCGAGGTGTGCGTGGCGCTCGCCCTGCTCGTGCTGCGGCACCGTACCGAATACGGCGCGCTCCAGGTGAGCTTTGTCGGCAAAGCCGCAACCTTGTGCCTGATGTACGCGTTTCCCCTGTTGTTCCTCGGCGCCCACAGCGGTGACGTGTCCGAGGTAGTGCGGATTATCGGCTGGGCGTTCGCCGTCTGGGGCGTCGTCCTCTACTGGTGGGCGGCGCTGCTCTACCTTACCCAAATCAGGGATCTGGTGAAAGGAGCGCATCCGTAATGAAGGCCGTCGTGATGGCAGGCGGTGAGGGCACCAGGCTCCGCCCCATGACCGCGAACCAGCCCAAGCCGCTGCTGCCGGTCGTGAACCGGCCGATCATGGAGCACGTCCTGCGGCTGCTCAAGAAGCACGGGTTCGACGAAACCGTCGTGACAGTGCACTTCCTCGCGGCGATGGTGCGGAACTACTTCGGCGACGGCGATGACGTCGGCATGTCGCTGCGGTACGCCACCGAGGAGACGCCACTCGGCACCGCGGGCTCGGTGAAGAACGCCGAGGAAGAGCTCAAGGACTCGCCGTTCCTCGTCATCTCCGGTGACGCGCTGACCGACATGGACCTCAGCGAGATGGTCAGGTTCCACAAGGAGAACGGCGCGCTCGTCACCGTCGGGCTCACCCGGGTGCCCGACCCCCTGGAGTTCGGCATCGTCATCGCGGACGAAGACGGGCGGATCCAGCGGTTCCTCGAGAAGCCGACCTGGGGGCAGGTGTTCTCCGACACGGTGAACACCGGCGTCTACATCATGGAGCCCGAGGTCCTCGCCGAGGTCTCGCCGAAGGAGTCGGTGGACTGGTCGCACGACGTGTTCCCCAAGCTCCTCCAGCGCGGTGCCCCGATCTTCGGTTACGTGTCCGACCGCTACTGGGAGGACGTCGGGACGCTTGAGTCCTACCTCAAGGCCCAGGTCGACGTGCTCAACCGCAAGGTCGAGGTCGACATCGCCGGGTTCGAGCTCTCGCCGGGGGTGTGGGTGGCGGACGGGGCCGAGGTCGACCCGGACGCGGTGCTCACCGGGCCGGTCTGCGTCGGGGAGTACACCAAGATCGAGGCCGGCGCGCACCTGCGCGAGTACAGCGTGATCGGCGCCAACGTAGTGGTCAAGGAGGGCGCCTTCATCCACCGCGCGGTGGTGCACAACCGGGTGTTCATCGGCCAGGGCACCACGCTGCGCGGCTGCGTGGTCGGCAAGAACACGGACGTGATGCGCCGCGCGCGCATCGAGGAGACCGCCGTCATCGGCGACGAGTGCGTGATCGAGCCGGAGGCGTACATCTCCGCCGGGGTGAAGATCTACCCCTTCAAGACCATCGAGGCGGGCGCGGTCGTCAACAACTCGGTGATCTGGGAGTCGCGCGGCCAGCGGACCCTGTTCGGCGAGCGCGGCGTCTCCGGCCTCATCAACGTCGAGGTCACGCCCGAGCTGGCCGTGCGGCTCGCCTCCGCCTACGCGACCACGCTGCAGAAGGGCACCACGGTGACCACGTCGCGTGACGTGTCACGGGCGGCGCGCACCCTCAAGCGCGCCGTGCAGAGCGCACTGAACGCCTCGGCCATCAACGTCATGGACCTGGAGGCGCTGCCGCTGCCCGTCGCCAGGTTCGAGACCGCGCGGCGCAAGTACAGCGGCGGCATCGCGCTGCGGACCACCCCGGGCGACACCCAGTCGGTCGACATCATCTTCCTTGACGACCGCGGCGCGGAGCTCTCGCAGGGCGCGCAGCGCAAGCTGGAGCGGGTCTTCTCCAGGCAGGAGTTCCGGCGCGCGTGTCCCGGGGAGATCGCCGAGCTGTCCTACCCGCCCAGGGTCGTCGAGCTCTACACGCACGAGCTGCTGCGCTGCGTGGACCTTGACGGGGTGGGCACGGCCGGGCTGAAGGTGGTCGCCGACTGCGCGGGCGGCACGGTGTCGCTTGTGCTGCCCACGCTGCTCGGCGGGCTCGGCATCGACGTGCACACGCTCAACAACCGGCTCGACGAGGTCACGCCCACCCAGACCGTGGCGCAGGACCGGGCGGGGATGCAGCGGCTCGCCGAGGTCGTCTCCTCCTCGCGGGCCGCGTTCGGCGTCAGGTTCGACCCGGTGGGCGAGCGGATTCACCTGGTCGACGAGAAGGGCGCGCTGGTCAGCGATGAGCGCGCGCTTCTCGTCGTGCTCGACCTGGTCGCCGCCGAGCTGCGGCACGGCCGGGTCGCCCTGCCGGTGACCACGACCCGGGTCGCCGAGCAGGTCTGCCGGTTCCACGGCGTGCAGGTGACCTGGACCCCGACCTCGCGGGACGCGCTGACCACCGCCGCCGCGGCCGACGACGTCATCTTCGCGGCCGACGGGCGGGGCGGGTTCGTCGTCCCCGAGTTCGGCAGGACCGTGGACGGGATCGCGGCCTTCGTCCGGCTGCTCGGCCTTGTGGCGCGGACGCGGCTGACCCTCAGCCAGATCGACGCCCGCATCCCGCACGCCCACCTGATGCGGCGCTCGGTGCCCACCCCGTGGGCGGCCAAGGGATCGGTGATGCGGATCGTCATGGAGGAGGCGGGGACCAGGCCGGTCGACACCACCGACGGCGTGCGGATCGTCGACGCGGAGCGGGGCTGGGTCCTTGTGCTGCCCGACCCGGCGGACGCGGTGACCCACCTGTGGGCGGAAGGCGGCGACGCCGACTCGGCGCAGTTCCTGCTCGATGAGTGGGCCTCGGTCGTGGAGCAAGCCGGGGAGTTATCCGCGCGGGCATGGTCCTGGCTGGTCGGGCGGATTGGGGATGCACGTTCAGGTAATCTGTGTTAATTACGCAGACGTACCATTTCGCGGTGCTCGGGACGGCCACCGCCACCGCGAACTTGCGCCGTGCGCGTGACCCGGAGGTGAAGCGGCTGTGTGGCGGAGACGTCAGGGACCCGATGGCGCGCCAAGGGGCGGCCTGCGCCGCCTGTTCGCGTGGCGCGTAGACCCGGAGCCCTCGGCGCGGGTACCGTTGGCACCATCGCCTGACGCGATGCTGCGCGAGCCTGCGGAACAGCGAGAGGGGAGGCCGGGCGAAGCCATGGCTGGTGGTATGTACTGTGCGCGGTGCGGTCGGCCGAACCCAGAGCGGGCCAGGTACTGCTCCAACTGCGGCGCCCAGCTCACCCGCAACACGAGCACCGGCAGCTTCAGCGCCATCCCCAACGAGCGCGGCGGCGAGACCACGTCGATCATCTCGCCGGTGGCCGGCGAGCCCGAGTACCCCGACGAGCCGTCGCCCGACTACTCGGCGGCGGACACGCTCCCGCCGGGCACGGCGCTGCTGGTCGTGCTCCGCGGGCCGAACGCGGGGAGCAGGTTCCTCCTCGACAGCGACTTCACCTCGGCCGGCCGGCACCCCGACAGCGACATCTTCCTCGACGACGTGACCGTGTCCCGGCGGCACGCCGAGTTCTACCGGCACGGCGACCGCTTCACCGTCCGTGACGTTGGTAGCCTGAACGGCACCTACGTGAACCGCGAGCGGATCGAGGAGGCCGAGTTGTTCGGGGGCGACGAGGTACAGATCGGCAAGTTCCGGCTGCTGTTCATGACCCGCAGTCCTGAGGTCGGCAGGCGCCGCGGACTCGGAGCGCAGGACTACGTATGACCCGCGGGCCCCAGTCGGCGCTCGCGAGCGGAACCCCCGCCAGGGGGAGTGTCAGCATCGGTCAGGTGCTCGATGAGCTCAGCCCGGAGTTTCCCGACATCAGCCCCTCCAAGATCCGCTTCCTTGAGTCGGAGGGCCTGATCCAGCCCCTGCGGTCCTCCTCGGGCTACCGCAGGTTCTCCGCCGCCGACATCAAGCGGCTCCGCTTCATCCTGACCGCGCAGCGCGACGAGTACCTGCCGCTGCGAGTCATCAGGGAACGGCTCGACGCGCTCGACGGCACCGCGGCCCAGGGCGGTGCCGTTCCCCCGGTCGCCATGACCAGGAGCGAGCTGCTCGCCGCGGCGGGCGCCGCCGAGGAACTCCTCGCCGAGCTCGAGGATTACGGCCTCATCCGCCGCGCCAGGTCTTACGGAACGCAGACACTTTCTGTCCTCCGGTCTGCCGTACGACTTGGTGAATACGGCATCCAGCCGCGCCACCTGCGGGTCATCAAGGCGGCCGCCGACAGGGAGACCGCCCTGGTCGAGCAGGCGGTCGCGCCGCTTACCCGGCAGAAGGGCAGCCGCGAGCCCGCACTGCGCGCGGCGCAGGACCTCGCCGGACATATCGCCAGCCTCCACGCGACCCTCGTCGAAGACGGACTGGCCGAGGCTGGACTGGCTTCACAGCCGCCGCATCCGGGTACACCACCCGGTGAGTCGCGGGAAGCTAGGGGGCTGCGCTCGGCCTCCGGGCGATAACGGGTGTAGTTTGGCAGGAAGAGTGGTTCGGTTCGCTTAGCGGCCAGGGGGTCCTCATAGGCCCCGGATGTCGCTGAGCACGTGCGAGGACGGAGCTCCAGTGCGGCGGATGGAGGTCGTCGGCGTCCGTGTCGAGATGCCGTCCAACAGCCCGATCGTCCTGCTGAAAGAGCAGCAGGGCGACCGGTACCTGCCCATCTGGATCGGGGCGGTGGAGGCGACTGCGATCGCCTTCGCTCAGCAGGGCATGGTGTCACTGCGGCCGCTGACCCACGACCTGTTCAAGGACGTGCTCGAAGTCCTGAACGTGCAACTCCGCACGGTCAACATCACAGCCCTGCGCGACGGGATCTTCTACGCGGACCTCGTCTTCTCCAACGGCGCCGAGGTCAGCGCCAGGCCGTCGGACTCGATCGCCCTGGCCCTGCGGACAGGTGCCGCGATCTTCGCGACCGACGAGATCCTCGACGAGGCGGGCGTCGCCATCCCCGACGAGCAGGAGGACGAGGTCGAGAAGTTCCGCGAGTTCCTCGACCAGATCTCTCCCGAGGACTTCGGCAAGTCGGCCTGACCGAAGTACCGTCATCGTCACCGCGGTCGCCGGAATGCGGCCCGATATGACGGCGGTTTTCGCCACCGGGGCGCATTGCGGTGACATCGGGGGGTACGGGGGGTCGTCCCCCCGGAAGGTAACTGTGCCCGCAATGTCGCGACGCGCCGAGCGTGATCGTTGACGGGCCAGCCCGGCGGGCTTACGGTGCGAATGCCGGGGGTAGTCACAGGAGGTGGCCGTGTCGGTAACAAGGGGTGGGTCCGAATCTGCCGCGGGCGCGCTCTTCGATGGCAGCCCCGAGATTGGCTATCGGGGCCCCACCGCGTGCACCGCGGCGGGCATCACCTACCGCCAGCTCGACTACTGGGCGCGCACGGGCCTCGTGGAGCCCAGCGTCCGGGCGGCGCACGGCTCCGGTTCCCAGCGCCTCTACGGCTTCCGCGACATCCTCGTGCTCAAGGTCGTCAAGCGGCTCCTTGACACGGGGATTTCCCTCCAGCAGATCCGTGCCGCCGTGCAGCACCTGCGCGATCACGGGACCGAGGACCTCGCCCAGGTCACGCTGATGAGCGACGGGGTGAGCGTGTACGAGTGCACGTCGCCCGATGAGGTCGTTGACCTCCTCGCCGGCGGCCAGGGAGTCTTCGGCATCGCGCTCGGCCGGGTGTGGCAAGAGGTTGCGGGGGAACTCGCGGAACTGCCCGCGGTGCGCGCCGAGGACGGCCTGATCGTCGACGGCGCCGACGACCTGGCGACCCGCCGGGCCGCCCGCAAGACAGGCTGACCCCCGGACGGGTGACGGGCCAAGGCGGCACGGATGCGCTAGGCTGCTAGCGCGCACTTGATATCCCACCCGGGAGAGACCCGCCGCACTTGACGCGAAGCGGGCGCCGAAGGGGCAACACATCCCCGGAACCTCTCAGGCACCAAGGACCGGGTCGGGACAGGCGCTCTGGAGCCAGCCGGGCGACAGACGGGGAGCCCATACCGGGGAGGCTCCATGCAGCGTGATTTGTCCACTGTTTCCGGCGACACTGTTGTTTCCAGTGAGACTGTTGTTTTCCGTGACACTGCTGTTTCCGGCGACACCGTCACGAATGGCACTGCTTCTTTCGCCGTCCGTCACATCGGGCCGTCCGAGGAAGATCAGCGGGCCATGCTCGCCACCCTCGGCTACGGGTCGCTCGATGACCTCCTGACCGCCGCGCTTCCCCCCTACGCGCGGCCGCCGGAGTCGCTCGCCGCCCTGCCCGCGCCGCGGACCGAGCGCGAGGTGCTCGACGACCTGCGGCGCCTCGCCGCGCGTAACACGGTCGCCGTCTCCATGATCGGCCTCGGCTACTACGGCACGATCACGCCCCCGGTCATCCGCAGGAACGTGCTTGAGAACCCGGCCTGGTACACGGCGTACACGCCCTACCAGCCGGAAATCTCGCAGGGCCGCCTTGAGGCGCTGCTGAACTTCCAGACGATGGTCTGCGACCTGACCGGGCTCGACGTCGCCAACGCGTCGCTGCTTGACGAGGCCTCGGCCGCGGCCGAGGCGATGACCCTGGCCCGCCGGGTATCGGGCGCCGGCGGCGGAAAGGTCTTCCTCGCCGACGCCGACTGCCTGCCGCAGACCCTCGACGTGCTGCGTACCCGCGCCGAGCCGCTGGGCATCGACCTGCGAGTCGCCCGCGTCACGGCGGGCACCGACTTCGCCAGTGCTTTCGAGGGCGTCTTCGGGGTGCTGCTCCAGTACCCGGGCGCGTCCGGCGAGATCCGCGACCTCCGGCCGGTCATCGAGGCGGCGCACGCCGCGGGCGCCACGGTGGCGGTCGCGGCGGACATCCTGGCGCTGACCCTGCTCAAGCCCCCGGGCGAGCTCGGCGCCGACATCGCGCTCGGCTCCACGCAGCGGTTCGGCGTGCCGATGTTCTACGGCGGCCCGCACGCCGCGTACC
>JAWWPV010000455.1:0-5562 GCA_033854775.1 Trebonia sp. | reverse complement strand
TACCCGCTGGGCCCGCCATAGCCGAGATGGTGGACGTTTGGGCACACCCGGGTGTGCCCAAACGTCCACCATCTCGGCTATGGCGGGCCCAGCGGGTACCGGGAGGTCGTTACCAGGCGAAGACACGGGTACCCGTTGCCTGCAACTGGGCACAGAAGTCCGCTAGGTCCAGGTTCTTCAGCGCGGCCAGGTAGCGGATCGTGTAGGCGGTCAGCGCCGGGGAGTTCGGCTTGCCGCGGTGCGGGACCGGGGTGAGGTACGGGGCGTCGGTCTCCGCGAGCATCAGCTCCGCGGGGGCGACCAGCGCCGCCTCGCGGAGCGAGTCCGCGTTCTTGAACGTCACGTTGCCGGCGAAGCTCATCAGGTAGCCGGCCTCGGCGCACCGGGCGGCCATCGCCGCGTCTCCGGAGAAGCAGTGAAATATCACGCGGTTTGGGGGCCACGGCGCGTACTCGGCCAGGATGGACAGCACGTCCTCGTGCGCCTCCCGGTCGTGGATCATCACGGCCTTGCCCGCCGCCCGCGCGATCTCGATGTGCGCGCGGAACCAGTCCCGCTGAACCGGGCGGGGCGACCAGTCACGGTAGTAGTCGAGACCGGTCTCGCCGACCGCGACCACCTTCGGCGACGCGGCCAGGGAGGTGAGCTCGGCCAGGACTTCGCCGCGGCGGTCGTCCACCTTGGACGTCTCGTTGGGGTGAATGGCGACCGCCGCGTACACGTCCGCGTACTCGGCGGCAGCTGACACCGACCACCGGGAGGACGGCAGGTCGCACCCCGCGTTCACCACCCGGCCGATGCCAAGGGCGCGGGCAGCGTCAAGCACCCCGTCGACCGGCAGCCCCAGGATGTCCATGTGCGTGTGCGCGTCGAAGCCGCCAGGGGCCGGCAGCGCTGTTTCCTCCCGGGGGGACACAGCACCCCCTGGGGACACCCCAGCCCCCGATGGCCCGCGCCCCCCGCCGTCCCCGGAATCAGCGGAACCGGAGGGCGAAGGCATGCTGTCGTTCGGACTACTCATTTTCCGCGAGCCGGGCGATTTCCTCGTCAACCACGGACTGGTCCAGCTTCGTGAACAGCGGGGCGGGGACGGACAGCGGCTTACCGACCGTCACCGGCCGGGACTCCCAGCGGAACGTGGAGTCGTAGTCGCCGGTGATCACGGGGTAGGAGGGACCGCCCTGCTCGTCCACCGTCTCGATCCGCGGCATGCCTGACCACTCGCCGGCGCCGCCGAGCATCTCGTGCACGGTCTGCGAGGAGCGCGGCAGGAACGGGGTGAGCATCGTCTTCGCGTCGGCGATCGCCTGGAGCGTGACGTGCAGCACGGTCCGCATCCGCTCCGGGTCTGACGTCCGCAGCTTCCACGGCGCCTGCTCGGAGAAGTACTTGTTCGCCTCGCCAACGGCCCGCATCGCGTCGTTGACCGCGAACTTGAACCGCGAGTGCGACAGGTGCTCGCCAACCGCCGAGAAGGCACCGGAGGTGACGCCGAGCAGCGCCCGATCCGCGTCGGTGAGGTCGCCGGCGGCGGGGATCGAGCCGATGTTCTTCGCGGCGAACGAGACCGCGCGGTTCACCAGGTTGCCCCAGGTGGCGACCAGTTCGTCGTTGTTCCTGCGGACGAACTCGCTCCAGGTGAAGTCGGTGTCGTGCGTCTCGGGTCCGGCCACCGCGACGTAGTAGCGCAGCGCGTCCACGTCGTAGCGGTCGAGGAAGTCCTTGACGTAGATGACCACCTGGCGGGAGGAGGAGAACTTCTTGCCCTCCATCGTCAGGAACTCGCTGCTCACCACCTCTGAGGGGAGGTTGAGCCGTCCGAGCGGGCCCGCGCTGCCGCCCTTGGCCCCGTGGCCCGCGTAGCCGAGCAGCATCGCCGGCCAGATCTCCGCGTGGAAGACGATGTTGTCCTTGCCCATGAAGTAGTAGGCCTCGGCGTTGTCGTCGTTCCACCAGGCGCGCCACGCGTCCGGGTCACCCGTGCGGCGGGCCCATTCGATGGACGCGGAGAGGTAGCCGATCACCGCATCGAACCAGACGTAGATCCTCTTGTCGTTGCGGTCCCGCCAGCCGTCGAGTGGCACGGGCACGCCCCAGTCGAGGTCGCGGGTGATCGCACGCGGCTGGAGGTCGTCGAGCAGGTTGAGTGAGAACTTCAGGACGTTCGGCCGCCACTGGCCTTCCTTGGACTTCAGCCAGCCGCCGAGCGCGTCGGTGAACGCGGGCAGGTCGAGGAAGTAGTGCTCCTGCTCGACGAACAGCGGCGTCTCGCCGTTGACCCTCGACTTCGGGTCGATCAGGTCGGTCGGGTCGAGCTGGTTGCCGCAGTTGTCGCACTGGTCGCCGCGCGCGCTCGGGTAGCCGCAGATCGGGCAGGTGCCCTCGATGTAGCGGTCGGGCAGCGTGCGGCCCGTGGTCGGGGAGATCGCGCCGAGCGTGGTCTTCGGGAAGATGTACCCGTTCTTGAGCAGGGTCAGGAACATCTCCTGCACGACCGCGTAGTGGTTGCGGGTCGTGGTCCTGGTGAACAGGTCATAGGTCATGCCGAGGTTGGCGAGGTCGGTGCCGATGACACCGTTGTACCGGTCGGCGAGCTCCCTGGCGCTCAGGCCCTCCTTGTCGGCCTGTACCTGGATCGGAGTGCCGTGCTCGTCGGTGCCGGAGACCATCAGCACCTTGTTGCCCGCCATCCGCTGGTACCGGCTGAACATGTCGCTCGGCAGCCCGAAACCGGAGACGTGCCCGATGTGCCGCGGGCCGTTGGCGTAGGGCCAGGCCGGCGCGGTCAGGATGTGCTTTGGATTGGCGGGTGACATGGTTAGAGCCTACGGGCTGTGGTGCGGTCGTCGCTGACTTTGAGTTCGGCCTTGGCACCGACCGGGACGTGCCTCGTCTGCTTGATGCCAAGGATCGACAGGAAGAACGTCCCGAGGATCACCTGGCAGCTCAGCACGAGCGCGGTCACCGACGGGACCATCAGGCGCAGCGCGTGCTCGTAGTTGAGGTGCCCGAACGCGTGGCCCTGCCAGTAGGTGAGGGAGAAGATCACGCCGACGAGGCCCGCGATGCCCACGGCCACCCCGGTCAGCAGGCCGCGTTCGAGTGACAGCTTGCCGAGCAGGGTCTGCACCTTCGGCTCGGTGGGCAGGAATCCCTCCGAGCCGGCGTAGACCTGCGTGAACAGCCAGAAGAGTATCGCCTGGAACCCGATGTCGACGCAGGCGCCGCAGGCGACGAGCGTGTCCACGTCGAGGGAGACCCCGCCGATGGTGAGCGGGCCCGTCGCGACCGCCGCGCCGAGGCCGAGGCCGATCAGCAGCAGCACCAGGCCGGGGTAGAAGAACAGCCAGCGCGGGCTGAACAGCAGCAGGAACCGCAGGTGACGCCAGCCGTCGCGCCAGCTGCGCAGGTGCGGCGGGCGGCTGCGGCCGTCCTTGGCGAGGGTCGTGGGCACCTCGGTGACCTTCTGCTTGGCCAGGGTGGCCTTCACGACCATCTCGCTGGCGAACTCCATGCCGGTCGCCTGCAGGCCGAGCGCGATGGCGCTGTCCCGCCTGAAGCCGCGCAGCCCGCAGTGGAAGTCGCCGATCGCGGAGGGAAAGAACAGCCGGCCGATGAAGGAAAGCACCGGGTTGCCCAGGTAGCGGTGCAGCGGCGGCATCGCTCCGGGGGCGATGCCGCCCTTGAAGCGGTTGCCCATCACCAGGTCATAGCCCTTGCGGAGCTCGGTGATGAACGGCATCAGGTTCGTGAAGTCGTAGCTGTCGTCGGCGTCGCCCATGATCACGTACTCGCCGCGGGCCGCCACGATCCCGCCCATCAGGGCGTTGCCGTACCCGCGCTCGGCTATCGGGACCACGCGGGCGCCCGCGTCGGCGGCGAGCTGCCTGCTGCCGTCGGTCGAGCCGTTGTCGGCCACCACGACCTCGCCGCTGATCCCGCTGTCCGCGATGAACGCGGCGGCCTTGCGCACGCAGGTTGCCACGGTTTCCGCCTCATTGAGACAGGGCATGACGACGGTCAGCTCCACGTGGACTCCATTCGCCGTATTACGGTGACTCTCGAACCCTTGGTGCCCGATTTGGCGTACATTGCTCGGGCGCGGGGCACGGGGGCGCGCGATCATCCACAGCGCCCCCCAGAAGTAGGAGGATACGGGCTTGAGGGTAATGCCTGCGGTGGTATGGCGGTCGTCCGTCCGGCTGATCGCCGGAAACCGCCTGTTCGCCGTCGCGCTCGTGCCCGCGCTCGCGCTGCGCGTGGCCGCCGAGCTCGGCTACCGCTGGCAGTCCTGGTTCAACGACTCGTTCAGCTACGTCCGCGCCGCGGTGACGCTGACGCCGAACACGACGCGGCCCTCCGGCTACCCCCTCTACCTGTGGCTGCTGTCCCCCGCCCACAGCTACCTGCTCGTGACCGCGTCGCAGCACGTGATGGGGCTGCTCGTCGCCGTGATGATCTACGCGCTGGCCCGGCACCGGTTCGGCGCGCCCGGCTGGATCGCCGTCCTGGCCACGCTGCCGGTGCTCTACGACGGGTTCGAGATCCAGCTCGAGCACCTGATCATGGCGGACACGCTCTTCCTGTTCCTGACGATGGCCGCGGTCACCATCGTCTTGTGGTCGCCGCGACCGTCGTGGCGGGCCTGCCTCGCGGCCGGGCTGCTGCTCGGGGCCTCCTCGGCCGTCAAGCCCACCGGCCTGCCGCTGCTCGCGGCGTTCGCGGTGTACGTGATCGTCGTGAACTGGCGTAGCTGGCGGGCTTTGCTGGCCGGGCTGGTGGCCTGCGGCGTCGCGTTCGCCGTGCCGGCGGGTGGCTACGAGGCCTGGTACCGGTCCGCGCACGGCGAGTTCGCGATGACCGACTCCACCGGGGTCTTCCTTTACTCGCGGGTGATGACGTTCGCCGACTGCTCCCGCATGTCGCTGCCGACGGACCTGCTGCCGCTGTGCACGTCGGTGCCGCCCGCCGAGCGGCCGATCGCACAGGCCTACATCTGGACGTCGGTCAGCCCGCTTGACCGCTACTCCGAGCCGATGTTCTCCCCCACGGTCAACAAGCTCGCCGAGCGGTTCGCCATCGCGGCCATCGAGGCGCAGCCGCTCGACTACGCGCGCGCGGTCTGGGACGACACGGTGCGGTCCTTCGACTGGAACCGCTCGGTCTTCCCCAACGGGCAGACGTACGACGCGTACCTGTTCAGCCCGCAGCCGCTCGCCGTCCCGGCCGGCTCCTACCGGGGGCAGGAGTCGATCGAGGCGTACTACGCGCGCGGCAACCCGCAGACCGACGTGGTCAACCCGTTCGCCGCGGTCATCAGGGACTACCAGCGTTACGCCTGGCTGCCTGGCACCGTGTACGGGCTGATCCTGCTCGTCGGGCTGTTCGGGATCGTCCGCCGGTGGCGGCGGGCCGGAAGCGCGGCGCTGCTGCCGTGGCTGTGCTCGGTCGCGCTGGTCGTGGCGCCGGCGGCGACGGCGGAGTTCGACTACCGGTACGTCACGACCGCGGTGCCATTCGCCTGCCTAGCCGCCGCGATGGCGTTCGGCACGGCGGGCCTCG
>JAWWPV010000454.1:0-3394 GCA_033854775.1 Trebonia sp. | reverse complement strand
CACGAACCGGACCCCGGCCAGGACCTTCAAGTGCTCCGACACCGTGGACTGGCCGACGTCCAGCTCAGCGGTGATCGCCCCGACGGCACAGGATCCCAGCCCTTCACCTCGAGCAACGGCGACAGGTTGATCACGCAGGTGGTAGGCGGCGCGCGCCCCGGCACCCACGCGGTCTTTACGAGAGCGGGGTGACGCGGTACAGCGCCACGCCTTCGGCGGGGACTTTCACGCTGATTTTTCCGGCGGACGATATGTCGAACGTGGTCTGGTGGCCGACTACCACCGACTGGCTGCCCCAGAGGTCTTGTACCTCGTAACCGCTGGCGTCGGCCGGCAGCCCGATCGCGGCGGCCGTCGTGGAGATGGTGACCGGGCTCGAGCTCAGCTTGGTGGTGGTGTTGAACAGCCCGACGATCGCGTCTCCGCTGTGCTCGACCTTGGCGAACACCTGATGACCGGCCTTGCCGCCGGGAGAACCAGCGAGCGCGATCCTTGACGCGTCGATCGAGTCCTGATCGACTCTAATGACCTTAGCGTTCGTCAGCAGGCTGAGGTCGGTGGGGTCGAGTGCCGCACTGCTGCCGTAGGCATTCGTCACCGAGCTGGTCAGGTCGCTGCCGAGGATGAGCGGTGCCGAACCGAGCGACCACAGGCTGAGCTGGGATTCCGAAGCGGCGAGCGACATCCCCGAGTCCGTGCTGCCGTCGCCGACCTCGATCGAGTCGTAGTCGTTGAAGCCGCCAGGCCCGCCGTAGGGCTGCCAGCTGGCAACGCTGGCGAACCGGTCGTTCCAGTCCGGGTAGCTGGTGAACGGGAAGACGCTCAGGCAGCCGGCGTAGGGCGGGGCGTTGCAGCTATTCGCCGAGCCTTCGTCGGGCCCGTTGAGCTCGATGTCCGGGGCGAACTCCCACTGGTTGGCGTACTTCTTCAGCGTCGGGGCAAGCTTGATGGTGTAGCTGCCCTGGGTGATGTTCAGCACCATGGGACGGCCGGACTGCTGGATCGCGGCCTGCCAGGCCTCGACGTCAGCGCCGTTGCTGTTGGCGATGCCGTCCAGCTTGATGTAGTCCACGCCCCAGGACGCCAGTTCGTCCACGACCGAGTTGACGTACGCCTGGGCGCCCGGGGCGCTGTAGTCGATCGCCTCCATGCCGCCGCAGTTGTAGTTGGCCTGCGACGTCGTGGTGGCGATGCCGTCGGCGGTGTCGGAGGTGCCCAGGATCGGGGTGTTCGCGGCCACGGCCTGGCTCGAGATGCCGGCCGTTTCGTAGATGCCGAACTTCAGCCCGAGGCCGTGCACGTAGGCGGCGAGGGCCTGGATGCCGTTCTCCGACCCGGCGGCCGGGTAACTGGCGGTATTCACGACCCACCGGCCATAGGAGTCGACGTTCGGGCCCTGTGACCCCGGACACTGGTACCAGCCGTCGTCGAGGTTGACGTACTGGTAGCCGGCCGCGGCCAGGCCGATGCTGACCAGCGCCTTAGCTTCGCCCTCGACCTGTGCCGCGTTCGCGCCCAGCCGCAGGAAGCTCCAGCCGCTCCAGCCCATCACCGGCGTCTGGTCCGGGCCGCCGGGCGGGTAGGCGGTCGCCGCCCGGGCCGCCGGGCCGCCGGCAGCGGCATAGACCAGCACGAGCGGCACTGCCGTCACTATGGCCGCCAAGGCGCGCGTCAGCCTGTTCATGAACCCTCCGGGCGCGGATGCAGGTATGGGTCAGGTCACGGAAGTCCGCCTATGTTCCATCATGACGGCCTGTGCGCTCCAAGCCAAGAGTGATCACAAAATACGCATGAATTTGCCTACATCATGCGCGATATGATCATGATGTCCGCGCGGTCGTGCCGCGGTCGATCACCACTGCGGCACGACCGCGGACGGCCACATCGTGGAAACAGCAGCGTTGCCCGGCGGTTCGCAGGAAGCGGGCCCTGTCTTGTGATGTGATCGCACATGTCGTAGGGTCGAGGGAAATAGGCCAGAGTGTGCAGAATTCAAGGGCAAGATGTGCACGTTTTTGAAGAGCCCCGCATACATGGACGGCGAAGGGCCAACTGGTGCAACGGTCTGAGGCGTACGTGCAGCGGGAGATCTCAAGCCAGCCAGACTGCTGGGCCAGGGCGCTCCAGTCCGTCGACACCGCCGCGAAGGTTCTTCCCGGCCATGGCGAGCGGGTCGCAGTCATCGGCTGCGGCACTTCCTGGCACATAGCGAGCGCGATCGCGGCGGCGCGCGAGGCCGCCGGCCATGGGGAGACCGACGCCTTCCCGGCGTCGGAGCTCCCGGCTCGCAGCTACGGAGCCGTGCTCGCGGTTAGCCGTTCTGGAACGACAATCGAAGTGCTCGACGCGCTGCGGCACGTGCCTAGCTCGGTCCGGAAGATCGGCATTACCGCCGATGCCTCCGCGCCGCTCCGCGAGGTCACGGATCAGCTTCTGGTGCTCGACTACGCCGATGAACGGTCTATCGTCCAGACTCGATTCGCCACGACCGTTCTCACCGTGGCGAGAGCGCACTTCGGGCACGACCTTGCCCCCGTCGTGGAGCAGGCCAGGGCGGCAGTGGCCGCCGACCTGGACGACCGGCTTATAGACCGGCCGCATTACGTCTTCCTCGGCCGCGGCTGGTCTACCGGTGTGGCCCGTGAGGCGGCTCTCAAGATCCAGGAAGCCGCGTCGGCGTGGAGCGAAGCGTACCCGGCGCTGGAATACCGGCACGGCCCGCTCTCGACCGCCAGCGAGAACACGGTTGTCTGGCTGCTAGGGGTCGATGACGACGTGCTCGTGAACGACATAAGACGCACCGGGGCGACGGTTGTCGTTGCCGACGGCGATCCGCAGGCGGAACTTGTGGTGGCCCAGCGCGTCGCGGTCGCCACCGCCCAGGCGCGCGGCCTGGACCCGGATCGGCCCAGGTACCTCACTCGCTCGGTTAGATACACCGGCCAGTGACCGCGGGCGGCAGCGGACGTGTCGTCTGCGTGGCGCTGAATCCCGCACTGGACATCACCTACGTCAGCGAGCGCTTTGCCGTCGGGGAGGCGAACCGGGTCAGCCGAGTCCACGCCCAGGCCGGAGGCAAGGCCGTCAACGTCGCGCGGCTGCTCCGCCAGGCCGGACACGACGTGGTGGTCACGGGGTTCGTCGGCGGCCTGGTCGGCGACGAAATCGTCGGACAGCTTGACGAGTGGGCGGTTCCGCACTGCCTTGTCCGGTCCGCGGCCGGCAGCCGCCGAACTGTCAGCGCGTTCAGCGCCGAGGACGCGGCGGCCACGGCATACAACCTCTCGCGGGCCAGCCATGGCCGGACCGGCTGCGCCGGGCGGCAGCTATGTCCGCCGCGGCGGTGCGGCAGCCCGTCGCCGGTGTGGTGCACGCTGACGATGTCGCTGAGCTG
>JAWWPV010000453.1:0-3467 GCA_033854775.1 Trebonia sp. | reverse complement strand
GCCGTCGGTAACGGCGGCCCTAGATGGATGACCGTCGCCTCGCGGCAACGCGAGGGCACAGAACCCGGCCTACAGGCCGGCTCACCCGCTTCCCATCCCTCTGACCAGCGGCTTCCCGAGGGCTGGTACGCGGCAGGGCACTTTCAGGTGCGCATGCGCCGTGGCCCTGCCGAATGCCTGTCAAGGCGGCCCCGAAGGGCCGCTCGCGCCGCCGACTCGGACGGCACAGCCGTGCTCCCACTCCGCTATCGGAGGCCGTTGAAGACCTTCTCGTCCTGGTTCCGTGCCGCTATGGGTGACCGTCAGTTCCGTTCAGATCGAAGCGGCCAGATCACCGGCGACGCCCACCAGCAACTCTGCCAGCTCATCCGGCCTTGACAGGAACGGCGAGTGTCCACCGGGGAATTCGTAAGGGCGCACGCGGAGCGTCTCGATCGCCACGGCCCGCTGCCAGTCGGGGGATATGGCTCGATCTCCGGTGCATGCAATGTAGGCCAGCGGCGGTTGCGGATCGAGCCGAACGACCCGTTCGGGCCCGAGAGCGCGTGCCGCCTGGGGCCTGATCTGGGTACAGGCCCAGGCACGAAGGCTCGGCGGCACGTCATTGTAGAAGTACCGCTCCAAGGCCGGCCTGGACATCCGGATCAAGCCGTCGTCGCCCACCGTGTGGTCCGGCTCGGCAATCAGCAGCGACGGGCCGCTGGGCACAGGGCCGAAGACGCCAGCCTGCACCGCGGCGGCGAGGAAGACCAGCCCGCGGACGGGCAGCAGTTCGGCGACGAAGGGGATCACGCGCCCGGCGAGCGAGTGGCCGACGACAACGAGGTCGTCGATGCCCTCGAATGCCTGCGCTGCCGACGCAGCGTAGTCCGGCACCCCGCGGTCCGGGTCGTCGACGGGCAGGTTCACGCAGACACTGCGCTGCCCGCGCCGTTCCAGCTCCGCCACCAAGGGCCCCCACTGCCACGTGCCGTGGTAAGCGCCGTGGATCAGTCCGAACGTTGCCACGGCTCGGTCAGCCCCGTTCGCTCGGCGAGCGTGCGCTGGACGTCATCCGGACGTCGCGATGGCATGCTCGGGGCAGCTCGCTGCTGCGTGCCGGGCATCGTCCTCCTGCGCGGCCGTGATCTCGCTGTCACCCGCCACCTGGCCGTATCCCTCGTCATCGTCACGGAAAAGCTGAGGTGCGCTCATGTAGCAGAGGCCGTGTCCGGTGCACGTCCCGCGGTCGATGGAAACCTTCACCGCGCCTCCCGCTACTTCCCGATCACGAGATCGAGAGACTCTAGGCCAATCGTGCCGCGCGGCCACTTGACCCGCGGCGTGCTCCCGTCGGCAATCCGGTAGTCCGGGATGCGCCGGTGCCACTCCTCGTACACGATCCGCATCTCGAGCCGTGCGAGGTGGGAGCCAAGACACCGGTGCACGCCGACCCCGAAACTGATGTGCGGGTTGTCTCCGCGCTGGAAGCTGATCTCATGCGGTCCGGGGCGCCCGCCTTCGTCCCGGTTCGCGACGGCGAGCAGGTTGGTAACCCGGGTGCCCTTGGGCAGGACCTGGCCGTCCAGCACGGTCTCCCGGGTAGTCACCCTGGGCACGAACGGGGCCGGCGGGTCCAGTCGCACGAGTTCCTCGATCGCGGCCGGAATGATCGACGGGTCGTCGACGATCTCCTGACGGCGGCCGGGATTGCGGGCCAGCCGCTCCATGCCAAAGCCCAGCGCGTCCGTCACGGTGTCCAGCCCGGCCAGGATGAACAAGAAGCACAGGCCGATCGCCTCGTTATCGGTCAGCGCGTCCTCGCCTCCGGCGCACAGCAACTGGCTGAGGATGTCCTCGCCGGCCACGCCGCGCCGCTCCCGCACGAGATCGCTCAGGTACATGAACAGCTCGCCAGCCTTGCGCATGCCGTCCTCGGTTGCCTCCTGCACGCCTGCGCTGGACGCGTCAGACATCTCCAGGATCGCGTCCTTCCAGACGATGAACTGGTCCCGCATGTCCAGCGGCAGGCCGAACAGGGTGAGGAACACCTGAATCGGGAACTTGCCGGACAGATCGGCGATGAAGTCACACTCGCCGCTCTCGGCGATAGGCTCGATGAGTTCGATGACCTGACGGCGCAGCTCGGGTTCGAGCGGGCGGATGGCACGCGGGCTGAAGAAGGGCTGCAAGATACGGCGGTACCGCGTTTGCTCCGGAGGGTCGAAAGCGATCGGCACCAACGGGATCGGACTGCCCAGCGAGTCGAACGCCTCCTTTGAGGAGAAGACCTCCGGGTTCTTCATCACCGCTTCTATGATGTCCGTGCGTGTCGCCGCGAACCCATTGTCGAGTTCGATGAGCCTCCCGTGGTCGTGGAGAATGCGCCACGCCGTGTCCCGGTGCTCGGGCATTGGCAGATCGTTGAGCGTGAGCGGCTTACCTGCCGTGGTTTCTGCTGTCATGGCTGCCCCTCTGATTACCGATGGCGCTGGCTCACCCGAGCCAGCCGACTACCTTGGTCTCGGTGTACTGCTCAAAACCCTCGATTCCTTTCTGCCGCCCGAGACCGCTGGTCTTGTAACCGCCGTAAGGGGCATCCGCGCCGTACCAAAGGCCGCCGTTCACCCCGATCGAGCCGGTGCGAACCCGGTTGGCGATGGCCATCGCGCGCTCCGGCGAGGCGGAGAACACGCCACCGGAGAGCCCGTACCTGCTGTCGTTGGCGATCCGCACGGCATCAGCGTCGTCCTCATGGGTGATCGCGGTCAGCACTGGCCCGAACACCTCCTCCTGGGCGATCGCCATAGAGCTGTCCACGTCCGCGAACAGCGTCGGCTGGATGTAGTAGCCCTTCGGCAGATGTGCCGGCCGGGCGCCGCCGACCACTAGCCGGGCGCCCTGCGCGACCGCGCGGTCCAGGTGCGCTTGCACCCGATCGCGTTGCAGGGCGCTGATCAGTGGTCCGGAGAGGACGGACGGATCGCGCGGATCACCATAGGGGATGCTGCTCATCACCTGAGTGAGGATCTCTACGCCCTCCGCATAGCGCGACCGTGGCAGCAGTACCCGCGACTGCAAAGCGCAGCCCTGGCCGGCGTGCATGCAGACCGCGCCGGCCGCCGGCAGGGTCCTCGTGAAGTCCGCGTCGTCGCAAACGACCATCGCTGACTTGCCGCCCAGTTCCAGGAACACCCGCTTGAGCGTGGCCGCGCCGCGCTCCATGATCCGCTTGCCGGTCGCGGTAGAACCGGTGAACGAGATCATGTCCACTCGCGGGTCCAGCGTCAGCTCCTCGCCAACCAGGTGGTCGGAGCGCCGGGTTGATGTTGTCGAACTCGGCCCCGGAGGAGGCCGTGACGAGATCGCCGTCGATCAGCATCCGTGTTTCCGGGACGAACTCCGCCAGCGGAGCTTGCTGAGTCACGACTTCGCGCCTCTCCTGCAGTGGGGCCGCGACGGCCGGTTGTCCGCCCCGTTACGAAGGA
>JAWWPV010000452.1:0-3244 GCA_033854775.1 Trebonia sp. | reverse complement strand
GCTCCAGTCGGTCACCATCCAGCGCGGCTAGTAGACGGCGGTAACCCCTCATGACCGTGCCGGACCAGGCCAGCTCAGCCGGACAGGAAGTCCCCCCCACCTGCTACAGGCACCCGGACCGGGAGACTTGGGTGTCCTGCGTCCGGTGCGGTCGCCACGCCTGTCCTGACTGCCTCCGCCAGGCGGCGGTCGGGCAGCAGTGCGTGGAGTGCGTGCGCGGCGCGGGCCAGGGCACCCGTCAGGCGAGGACCGCCTTCGGCGGCCGGCCCGTCGCCACCGCCGCCGTGACCTGGACCCTGGTCGGCCTCAACGTGCTGGTCTTCCTGATCGAGGTGGCCAAGCCAAACGTGCTGTACGCGTGGGGCATGCTCGGCACGCCTGCGCTCACCCCGGCCGGGATACAGTCCGGAGTGGCGGGCGGACAGTGGTACCGGCTTCTTACCTCCGCATTCACCGCGCCGGGTACCTCGCTCGGCGGCCTTGGGCTCCTGGACATTCTGTTCAACATGTGGGCGCTAATCGTGGTCGGGCCGAGCCTCGAGCAGCTTCTCGGTCGGGTTCGCTTCATCGCGCTTTACCTGCTTAGCGCCGTCGGCGGCTCGGTCCTCTACTACTACATGCAGCCTCATGGCCTGGCCGCGGGCGCGTCCGGCGCGATCTTCGGCCTGTTCGGCGCCTGGTTCGTGGTCGCGCGGAAGATGCGCCTCGACGTCCGCGGGATCGTCACGATCATCGCGATCAACCTGGCGTTCAGCCTCTTCTACCGCTCAACGATCGCCTGGCAGGATCACGTCGGCGGGCTGATCGTCGGCATGGTGACCGCCGCGGCGTTCGCCTACGCGCCGCGCAAGAACCGAACGGCCGTCCAGGTCGCCGCCGCGATCGCGATCCTCGCCGTCCTGGTCGTGCTGGTGATCTTCCGCAACCACGACCTGACGTCCCAGTTCGGTGCCTAATGCCACTTGGTGGCGAGCACTACGCCGACCACGATCAGCGCGAAGCCACCGACTAGGTTCCAGGCGCGGAGCGAGCGAAGCACCGGCATGTCCGCCTGCGTGACGTAGTACAGCGCGATCCAGGCAAGCCCGACAAGGAGGCAAACGATCATCGTCGGCGCGAGCCACGGCGGGCTCACCTTGCGCCTCGATGACCGCGTCGGCGGCGGCGTGTAGACCGGCTTCTTCCGGACGCGGGACTTGGGCACCGCGCACCTCCTGTCGGGGGACTCAAATCTGCTGGGGTAAGGGTAATGCACGAAGCTTGCGCGTAGCGCGGTTATCGTCCTCGGGCGACCCTGTGCCCCCGGCAGCCCGCAGGGGCGGGCCTGGGCGGGCTAGAGACCACCGCCCAGGCCACCGCCACCACCGCCTGTGGTTGGCGTGTTGGTCGGTGACCCGGTGTCGGTGGGCGTTCCGGTGCCGGTCGGCGTAGCCGTGCCGGTTGGGCTGGTCGTGTCCGTCGGCGTGGACGTGGCGTTCTGCGGCTGCACGAAGATCTGGATCAGCGTGCCCTTGGGCTCGACCTGGTTCGCGGCCGGGTTCTGGTTGTAGACGGTCCCTGGCTGGACCATCTGGCTTGCCGGGGCCGGAGTGCTGTTCGTCGCCACCTGGAATCCGTCTTGCGTGAGGATCGCCTGCGCCTCGGCGGCGGTCTGATTCACCACATTGGGCACGTGCTGGCCGCCGCCAGACACGTACAGCGTGATCTGCTGGCCCGACGGGTAGTTGCCGGGAGCCGGGGTCATGTGATCAACCGCACCGGAGGCTGCCGTCGACTGCAGGTCGGCTACCGGGTTGACGTTGGTGAAGCCGAGGGCCTTCAGCTGGGCCTCCGCCTGCGACGCCGGGGTGCCCGTCAGGTTGGGCAGTGCGATCTTCGCGGCCCCGGTGGAAACGTTGACGGTGACCGTGCTGTTCTTGGGGACGCTGTTGCCGTTGTCCGGGTTGGTGCTGATCACCTTGCCCGACGCCACGGTCGCGCTCGCCTCTGTGTTCTCAACCGGGTTGAGCCCAGCGGCCTTGATCTGCGTCTGCGCCAGGGCATAGGACTCGCCGTTCACGAGCGGGACATTGGCCGTGCCACCGCTGCCACCGTTGTTCAGCATGATGACGGCCACGATGATCGCGGCGAGCACCACGAGCCCGGAGATGACCCAGGGGATCCAGCGGCGGCCGCCTTGCCGTTGTTCTGGGCCACCGCCGTCGTAGCCGCCGTTACCGTAGCCGTAGGGCTGCTGGTAGCCGGTCTGCTGGTACGGCGACACCGTGGTCGGCGCGACGCCCATCATCGTCTGCGGGCCCATGTGCTGTGTCCGCTGCTGCTCGTAGTGGTCGACGCGGGTCGGCGGCTGCATCGCGGCGGCCACCTGCATGCCGGACGCGGCACGCTGAATGTCCGCCTGCATCTCCGCGGCGTTCTGATACCGGTCGTTCGGCGACTTGGCCATCGCCTTGAGCACGATCGAGTCGGCCCACGACGGCAGGGAAGGGTCGAGCCGCGACGGCGGGACCGGGTTCTCCCGGACGTGCTGGTAGGCGATTGCCACCGGGGAGTCGCCGGTGAACGGCGGGCGCCCGGTGAGCAGCTCGTACATAAGGCAGCCGGTCGAGTACAGGTCGGACCGCGCGTCCACTCGCTCGCCGCGCGCCTGCTCCGGCGACAGGTACTGCGCGGTGCCTATCACCTGCGCGGTCTGCGTCATCGTGGCCTGGTTGTCGCTCATCGCGCGAGCGATGCCGAAGTCCATCACCTTGATGTCGCCGTTGCGGGTCACCATGACGTTGCCGGGCTTGATGTCCCGGTGCACGATGCCGGCCTGATGGCTGTACTCAAGAGCGCGCAGCACGCCGGAGGTGATCTCGAGGGTCCGCTCAGGCAGCAGGCGGTGGCCCTCGATCAGCAGGTCCCTGACCGTCCGGCCGTCCACGTACTCCATCACGATGAAGGGCACACCGCTGGCCGGGTCCTCGCCGGTGTCGTACACGGCGACGATCGAGGGGTTGTTCAGCGATGCGGCGGACTGCGCCTCGCGGCGAAACCGCGCCTGGAAGGTCTGGTCGCGCGCGAGATCGGCACGGAGGGTCTTGATCGCGACGATCCGGTCAAGTCGGAGGTCCCTGGCCCGGTACACCTCCGCCATGCCGCCCCGACCAACGACACCATCTAGCTCGTACCTGTCACCGAGCAGCCGGGGCTGTGTCATGTCTCGCACTCTTCCAAACCACCCTGCATCGAAGTGTCATCC
>JAWWPV010000451.1:0-4662 GCA_033854775.1 Trebonia sp. | reverse complement strand
AGGTGCGCGGCGACGGCGCGGGCGACTCCCGAGGCCGCCGCGCCGGCCTCGGGATCGGCGACGAGGGCGGCCGCGTCGGCGAACAACATGCGGTGCGCCCCGGGCCCGTGAGGCCGAGCGGCATCGCCCGGGCTAAGGACGTGCGCCAGCAGGCTGGCGCCTGAGTCGTGGCGGCCGGCGAGAGAGTCAAGCGACGCGCGCAAGTCACTGGCCGTCCGGTCGAGCACGGCGGCGAACAAGGCGGCCTTGGAACCGAAGTTCTGGAAGATCACCGGCTCGGTCACCCCGATCCTGGCGGCCACGTCGGACACTTTCCCGGCACGGTAGCCGCTGGCCGCGAACACCTCGGTGGCCGCTTCCAGGATCGTCTCCCGCCGCTGCCCGGCGGTCAGCCGGGTGCGCCGCGCCCGCCCGGCCTCGCTCGCGCCCCGCATGGCACCCCTTCGACAGCCGACTCCGCTTAGTCGCCACTAAGCATACGAGTGCCTGTCCCCGGTCCGCCTCCCACGGCGGCGACGCGCACGTCAACTCGGCGATTTAACGAACATTTGATCCCGAACGAGTGCGACTGGCTCTCCCCGCCAGCCATTCCCCTGGGGGTCGACCGGGCCTACCAGGGGCGCGGTTTCCGCGCACCGCCTGTCATCCCGGACCGGACCGTCCTGATGGCCTCCTCCTCGGGCAGCCCGGCGTGCATGGCGGCGTCGATGAGCGAGGTGATCACCGGTATCGGCGGCAGCAGCCCCGCGGTCACGAGCTGACCGAGGCTGAACGCCGCGCGGTTCAGCGTGTCGTTCCGCGTCCCTGGAACCGCGGCGGCGACCCGTGACGTCTCCGCCCGCAGCGCCGCCAGCGCATACGCCCGCCCCTGCGCGATGTCGCCTGCCGGGACCCACTGCGACGGCACAGCGGGCGCCGGGGCGGGGGGCTCCGCGACCAGGCGGCTGAGCCACGCCGGCAGCGGCGCCGGCCCGCGCCGCCCCCTGGCGGTATACGCGCGCCCGCCGATCCTGCTGCCCGCGCCCACCACGTAACCGCCGTCGGCGCGAACGTCGATATGCCGGCCGACGCCCCCGCCGAGTTCCGCGCCCGCGGTTCCCCGGCAGCGGAAAAGTACAAGTGGCACCCGCCGGAGGGCGTGTCCACGACGTAGGTGCCCCCTGGGTACCGCTCGCCGTGCTGCTTGGCCAGACCGGACAGGATGTCCGCGCCGGACAGCGGGAACAGCGCCCCGTCGGCGGCCTCCTCGTCATCGTCGACGTCGTGCAGCAGGTCGAGGTCGATCACGACGAGCCCGGAGGGCCCGCAGGCGATCCCGATGTTGTACGGCGCGCGGGCCCACCAGTCACGGATCTGGCCGGGGGAGGTGGTCGCCAGGTCTTGCCAGTTCCCCCGCAACGCGGGGCGCTTCTCCCCGGCCGCGCAGGGGAACACGTGCCAGCCAAGCATGGCGGCGGCTAGCGCGGACTGTAGGAGGGCGGGGGTGGTGCGGGTCACGTCGGCGACGCTCACGCAATTGTTATTCCCTCGAAAACATGATCGTCAACCTCGCGACCGCCGCCGGTCCACTGAACATCTGCCCCAATGGCAACTCTCTGATCAGACGGTGAAGACCGCGGTGATGGAGACGCTCAGCT
Source organism: Trebonia sp. (assembly GCA_033854775.1). Lineage (GTDB taxonomy): Bacteria > Actinomycetota > Actinomycetes > Streptosporangiales > Streptosporangiaceae > Trebonia. The sequence goes on along the minus strand of JAWWPV010000451.1, from coordinate 3,025 downwards.
GCTGTGTTCCGGGGGAGATCGGCACGGACTTCCCCGATGCGGCGGGGCTGCTCACGGCGAACTGGGGGAGTGGCTGGGCGGGTGCCTGGTCGGTGATGCTGACCACGGGCCCGAGTGGCTCGCCGAGGGCCTTGGCGTACTGCGTGGCCTTGGCTTCCGCGTCGGCGACGGCCCTGGCCCTGGCCGCGGCGAGCAGTGAGCTGTCGTCGGTCAGGTTGAGGGAGATGCCGCTGACCGTGGTGGCGTTGCCGCCGGCGTGCACAGCGGCGTCGATCTGGGCGCCGGCGGCGCTGAGGCTGTTAAGCGTGGCCGTGAGTGACTCGCTGGCGGCGTAGCCGCTGGGCACCTGCGAGCCGTCGGGGTAGGTCGGCCAGATGGAGAGCCCGGACGTCTGGATGTCGGCGGCGGCGACGCCGAGGCCGCGCAGTGCGGCCGTCACCCGGCTGACCGCGTCGTCGGCGCTGGCCAGCGCCGGTCCGACCGACAACCCGTTGGCCTGCACGCCCATGTCAAGGACCAGCTGGTTCGGGGTGCCGGTCACGGTGCCGGTGCCGGTGACGGTGATCCGCGCCGATCCGGTCGCCGCGGCCAGCGTCGCCGACCGGGCGCTTTCCGCCCCCTGCCCGGCCGGCGATGACGGTGCGGCGCTGCCGTTGCCGCAGCCGCCGAGCGTCAATGTCCCGGTCAGCGCGAGCGCCGCGAGACCGCCGGTGACCAGCCCGCGCTGGGCAGGAACGGACGAAATGTTCATAGCCGGACTCCAGTTCCGTGGGATACCTGCCCGTTGGACGTACCGTCATGGCACAGCGGTTCCGCGTCCGCCCGTTGACCTTGACCCCGACATCCGCCCTCGCATCTCAGCGGCGGGCGGCACAATGGTTGCTGGCCGGTGGGTGCCGGCCGGCATGCGGTTCGGGTTGACTGGGAGGTGCCGGGCGTGGGCAAGGCCAGCCGGCAGCGGCGGCAGCAGAAGGAGAAGGAACGGCAGCAGCGGCGCGGCGCGCCCGGTGGCGGCGCGCCCGGTGGCGGCGCGTCTGGTGCGGCGTTCGGGTTCGGGCCTGGCGCGGGTGCGCGCCGTGTCCCCGCGGACAGAGAGCGGGCATCCACCGTGGTCGCCGAGGCGGTGACGGCGGTCTGCGGCGGCCACGAGGACGCCTACGCCAAAGCCTTGACCGAGCTGGCCAGCGAGCGAACGCCGGCCTGGACGCGGGCGGTCAGCCGGGGCCTCGTCGAACTGCTGCGGATGTCGGTGACGCGGGCCTGGCGCGCGGGCTGGCAGCCCGCCGAGCTGACCCGGCACGCCGGGCGCGAACTGTCGCAGGAGCACGTCTCGGTGGCCGCGGACATGATCATCGGCGAGATGCGCGAGTACCCGGCCGTCACGGTGGACCAGCGCTGGGCGGCCCAGGTCGCCGCGGTCCGTGCTTCGTCGGTAGCCGTGACGGCGGGCGGTGCCACGGGGAGCGCCACCCCGGGTAACGGTCCCTGGTGGGGGAGCGACGGGGATTACCTGGGTGCCTGGCAACGTCAGTCGAGGGTGGCCGGCGGCCTGCGCGACGCGGTCGCCACCGCGATCGAGCTCCTCCACCTGCTCCAGCACCTGCCCGTCCTTGAGCAGTTGCTCCCGCTGCCTGGCACGGCGCCGGTGGCCACGGCGGAGCGTGCCGCGCCGGCCGGGACGGCGGCGCCGACGGGCCCGGCCGGGTCTGGCGGGCAGGCTGACGAGCGGATGCTGAGCCGGATCCGCGCGCTGCTCGCCAAGGCGGAAGCGACGGAGTACGCGGAGGAGGCCGAGGCGCTGTCCGTCCGCGCGCAGGAGCTGATGGCCAAGTACAACATCGACCAGGCGCTGCTGGCCGCCGAGTCGGGGCGGAAAGACGCTCCCGCCGGACGGCGGATCGCCGTGGACAACCCTTATGAGGCGCCGAAGACGTCGCTGCTCCAGGCCGTGGCTTCGGCCAACCGCTGCCGTCTCGTCTGGTCGAAGGAGGTGGGCCTGGCGACGGTGGTGGGATTCGACGCGGACCTGGACGCCGTCGAGTTGCTGTTCACGTCGCTGCTGGTGCAGGCCAGCACCGCGATGCTGCACGCCGGGTCGCGGCAGGACGCGTACGGCCGGTCGAGGACCAGGGCGTTCCGCCAGTCGTTCCTGGTGTCCTACGCGATCCGGATCGGTGAGCGCCTGTCACAGGCCGCCGAGCACGCCACCAAGGAAGCCGCGGCGGAGCAGGAGGCCGCGGCCGGGCTGCCTGCCGGCGCCCTAGCCGCCGCGGATAGCGCCGGGAGCGCGGGTACGGCCCTGGTGCCGTTCCTCGCCGCGCGCCGGCAGGCGGTCGACGACGCGGTGGACGAGATGTTCGGCGGCGCCCTGCGCCGCGGCCGGTCCGTTCGGGCCACCGACGCGGAAGGCTGGGCCTCCGGCCGAGCCGCCGCCGACCCCGCCAGCCTGCACAACCACGCCCCCGTCCGCCAGTAGAAGGAGGCCAGCAGCAGGGGACCCGGGCGGGACATGGTAAACGGACCGCGGGCCGTGTTGGTGCCCGGCCCGCGATCCGTACGTTCAGCTACTTCTTGGCGGCGTCCTTGATTTTCGCCCCGGCCATCTTGGTGTCGCCCTTAACCTGGTCACCGCGCCCTTCGGCCTTCAGCCGCGGGCTGCCGACGGCGCGGCCGGCTATCTTCTTGGCGCCGCCTTTGACGGCCTCGGCCTTATGCGCGATCTTCCTGAAGATACTCACGGGTAACACCTTTCGTAGATTCATTCTGCTGGCGCTGATGCGCCAGGCAGCGACATCGAGAGCATCCCTGCCGCTACCCGCCATCCGCGCCGCTCGGCCGGCTGTTAGAAGTAGTGCCTGCGACCGCCGACCGCGTGACCGGCCATCCCGAGCAGAGCCAGGATCGCGCCGACCACGACGGCGATGATGCCGATCGTCCAGATAATTGGGATTGCGGCGATGAAGCCGATGCTGAGGAGAATTACGCCGAGGATAATCAAGGGTGGCTCCTGACACGTTGTCGCCGC
>JAWWPV010000450.1:0-3326 GCA_033854775.1 Trebonia sp. | reverse complement strand
AGGGTGTCGGCGGCGGCGATGGCCTCGTCCTCCTTGAGCTGCTCGATGAGCTTGTCCGGCTCGGCGGCGTAGGTGCGGCCGAAGATCGCCTGGGTCTCGGCGTCGATGAAGCCGACGTGGTCCTCGTCCTGGTTGCGCGCGCCGAAGTACATCCGGTCGCGATTGTCGGTCAGCGCGAAGATGGAGCGGCTGACCGAGACGCGGGGCTCGCGCTCGTGGCCTGCTTCCTTCCAGGCGTCGCGGTAGGCCTGGATCTGCTTGGCCTGCTGGACGTGGAAGGGGTCCTCGGACTCGTTGGTGATGAGCGTCGAGCTCTGCAGGTTCATGCCCTGGGCGGCGGTCCATATAGCCGTGGCCTGCGAGGCGGCACCCCACCAGATGCGGTCCCGCAGCCCCGGTGAGTGCGGCTCGACCCGGAGCAGGCCGGGCGGGTTGTGGAACATCGGCCGCGGGTTCGGCTCCGCGAAGCCCTCGCCCTTCAGCACCTCGAGGAACACGGCGGCGTGATCCCGCGCCATGTCGGCGTCGGTCTTGTCGTCGCCCGGCCGGTAGCCGAAGTAGCGCCAGCCATCGATCACCTGCTCGGGTGAGCCGCGGCTGATGCCGAGCTGGAGCCTGCCGCCGGCGATGAGGTCGGCGGCGCCGGCGTCCTCGACCATGTACAGCGGGTTCTCGTAGCGCATGTCGATCACCGCCGTGCCGATCTCGATGCGCTGCGTGCGGGCGCCCGCGGCCGCGAGCAGCGGGAACGGCGAACCGAGCTGCTGCGCGAAGTGATGGACGCGGAAGTAGGCGCCGTCCGCACCGATCTCTTCTGCCGCGACAGCCAGCTCGATCGACTGAAGCAGCGAGTCCGACGCGGACCGCACCTGCGAGCCCGGCGCGTCCGACCAGTGCCCAAACGAGAGAAACCCGATCTTCTTCACGCGCTGTTGAACAAGGCGATCACTGGTCGGCATTCCGGCCCGGTTCGCTACCCTGACCTCGACGGCCCGGTTCAAGCGAAGGAGGCCGCGATGGCGCGGCGTGTGAACAGCGAACTGCTGCTTGTCGGAAGCCTGCCAGCGGATTCGACGGAATCCGCGCTGCGCTCGGCCGCGGGTTTCTTCGGTGAGCTCGTGGTCGCACTGCCCGACGGCGAGACCGGTCCCCGCGCGGGCTGGGTGAGTTACGAGCGAGAAAAGCTGGTACGTCCGAACGAGGGCATGGTGACTCTCACGGAGACTCCGTCTCCTACTGGCTTGCCGCGCCATGCGTACGAGACCCCGGTGTTCGGCATCAGGCCCGGGGTTAGCAAGGTGCACTGGGAGTCGTGGCCGCGCATCGACGACGCTCTCGCGTCCTACGCGGTGTTCAGTTCGCTGCGTTCGGCGGGGGTGATTCCGGCTCAGGTCCGCTTCCAGATTTGCCTGCCGTTCCCGGCCAGCGCGCTGAACGCGTTCAAGGCCGACTTCGCGCACGACTACCCGATCGCTGCCGCCGGGTTCGAGGATCTAGTCGGCCGCGAGCTGGCGCGGCTCTTCTCGGTGATTCCGCCCGCTGACGTCGCCATTCAGTGGGACCTCGCGTACGAGACGCAGGACCTGGAGCGGGTGCTCGCCTGGACGCCGGAAGGCGCGTGGGAGCGGTTCGCCGGGCCGGTGACCCGGCTGACCAGGCTGATCCCGTCCGAGGCCCTCGTCGGCTACCACCTGTGCTACGGGACGTTCCCAGAATGGCCGATGTACGAGGCACGGGACATGGACCTGCTGGTCCGGATGGCGAACTTCGCGGTTGCCAACTCCGGGCGGACCGTCGACTGGCTGCACCTGGCGGGTCCCCGGTACCTGCGCAGCGAGGACCGGTCGTTCTTCCGGCCCCTGGTGGACCTGGAGCCGCTGGACGCGCGGGTGTTCCTGGGGATCGTCCTGCCGCTCGACGGTGCCGCTGGCCTGCGCCGCCGGGCCGACACGGCCTCCAGGTACATCTCGGACTTCGGCGTGGCGATGTACTGCGGCTTCGGGCGGCAGCCGGGCAAGGACGGTACGGAGACGATGCGGGAGCACGCCGAGGTCGTGCGCACGGTCCGGGGTGCTGGATGAATCGCGACGTTCGCTGACGTTAACTGACGTTCGCTGACGTTCGCTGACCTGACCGGCCGCGAGAAAACCTGATGCCTGGGGCTGGCGTGGCTTGTTAGCTTGCCCGGGTGAACGATGACGCTTTTCTCGCTTACGCCGCGGACCGGCTGGGCGGGCTGCCTTGTGTGCGGGCCGTAACGCTTGGCGGTTCGCGGGCCGAGGGCACGCACCGGCCGGATAGTGACTGGGACTTCTCTGTCTACTACCGAGGGCACTTCGACCCGCAGGCGTTGCGGGGCATTGGCTGGCCAGGTGAGGTGTCCGAGGTCGGCGGCTGGAGCAAGGGCGTGTTCAACGGCGGGGCATGGCTGGAGATCGACAACCGCAGGACCGACGTGCACTACCGCGACCTGGACGTCATCGACCGGGAGATCGCCGCGGCACAAGAAGGCCGGTTCTCCATCGAGCCGCTGATGTTCCACCTCGCGGACATCCCGTCCTATCTGGTGCTCGCGGAGCTTTCCGTGAAACGGGTACTGCGCGGTCAACTGCCTACTCCCGAATACCCGGCCGCGCTGCGCCAGCGGGCCAGGGAGGTCTGGTGGGGACGTGCGGATCTGACGTTCGGCTACGCGCGGCAGTACCCCGCTCGCCACGGTCGGCTGACCCAGTGCGCCGGCCTGGTCGCCCAGGCGGCATCGCAGGCGGCACACGCGGTGCTCGCCGCGCGCGGCGAGTGGATCACCAACGAGAAGACCCTGCTCACCCGAGCGGGCCTGTGCCAGGTCGATGAGTTCATCGCCGCTGCGGCAACAGATCCAGCAGCTCTGCTCGACATGGTGGACAGGACCCGCGCCGCTTGCCTGGACGCGCTACCGGTCGATTAGCTCTCAAACCACCTCCTTGTGGGTTGGTTCACTCGGGCTCTTCACGCCAGGCTCTTCACGCCAGGCTCTTCACGCCAGGCTCTCCACGCCAGGCTCTTCACTCAGGTGGCCAGGCGGAGGGGACTCCGAGGTGGCCGGCGAGGTCCTGGTAGGTGTCTTCTGGCAGGACGAGCCTGGCGGCGGAGAGGACGGCCTGGGGGTCCTCGCCTGGGGGGGTGAGGACGTAGACGGTGTGGTCGCGGATGCTGTAGGTGACGATGAGCCGTTCGTGCTCGGCCAGGATGATCCTGGCCTTTTCGGCGGCTCGCTTCGCCAGGTGGCGTGTACCGCGGGACGCGCGGTGCCGGGCGGGCCGGGCGGGCCGGGCGGCCAGGGCGGC
>JAWWPV010000449.1:0-6497 GCA_033854775.1 Trebonia sp. | reverse complement strand
GAGGCGCGGGAACTGGTCGGCGGCAACAACCTGCGCCACACGCTCGACCGCGCCGGCGCCGTCCTGGCCCGCGTTTAGCGCGCAGCTCCCGGCGGCAGGCCCGACCGCACCTACCGATAGCAATTTGCGACTCTCCGGCTCCACGTGCGTAGCGGCCTGACCTAAGCTCGTGGCAAGTTCGCGCCTGGGAGCGGGCGTGACGCTGAGCTACATCTGGCCGTACACGCCCCAAACCAGCGCCAGCCAGTACAACGCCGAGGGCTTCCAGATGCTCATGTACCGGCCGCTGTACATGTTCGGCAACAACGGCAACTCGGTCTCGGTGAACTACCAGCTGTCCCCCGCGAACGCCCCCGTGTACTCCGCCGACGGCAAGACCATCACGATCACGATGAAGGGCTGGAAGTGGAGCAACGGCGAGGCCGTTGACGCCAGCGACGTTGTCTTCTGGCTCAACGTGATGGAGGCGAAGCCGGACAGCTACTACGGCCACGTGCCCGGGCTGCTGCCCGACAACCTGGCCTCTTACCGCGCGACCGGCCCCAACACGGTGGTGCTGCACATGAGGGCCCCGGTGTCGAGCATCTGGTTCACCTACAACCAGCTGGCTGAGATCACCCCGATGCCGGCGGCCTGGGACGTGACCTCGGCCAGCGCCACGCCGGGCAGCGGCGGCTGCGCCGCCGACATCGCCGCCGACAAGTGGGCCAAGTGCGCCGCCGTGTACAACTTCATGAGCGCCCAGGCCAAGAATGCGAAGACCTACGCGAGCAACCCCGTCTGGGGTGTGGTGGACGGCCCGTGGAAGCTGTCGTCGTTCAGCACCAACAGTTCGGGGCCGGTGACCTCGTTCGTGCCGAACACGGCCTACTCGGGCAGCCCGAAGCCGCAGCTGGCCGGCTTCACGTACTACGCGTACACCGATGAACGGACCGAGTACAGGGCACTCAAGGCCGGCGAGCTCGACGTCGGGCAGGTTCCCGAGCAGGACCTGCCGCCGGTCACCGGCAGCCAGGTGCTGCCGTCGACCAACCCGCTCGGCACCTCCTACACGCTGGCGCCGAACTACATCTACGGCATCGAGTACCTCGAGATCAACTTTAACAACCCGACGCTCGGCCCAGCGTTCAAGCAGCTGTACGTCCGCCAGGCACTCCAGGAGCTGATCGACCAGGAAGGCATGGTCAAGACCATCGAGCGTGGTTACGGCTACCCGACCTCGGGTGGCGTCCCGAGCCAGCCGGCCAATCCGTGGACGCCTGCGGTCCAGAACTCCAACGGCGGGCAGGGCCCGTACCCGTTCTCTGTCGCGAACGCCACCGCGCTGCTGACCTCCCACGGCTGGCGTAATGTCAGCGGCGTCATGACCTGTGAGTCGGCGACCGCGTGCGGCTCAGGCGTTACGCGAGGCACCAGGCTGTCCATCACGATGGACTACGCAGCCGGCGTCTCATACTTTCAGCAGGAAGTCTCGGTCATCAAGCAGGACATGGCGGAGGCCGGGATCCGGCTCAACCTCGTGTCCCAGTCGTGGGACACGGTCCTCGGCGAGGCCGTGCCGTGCCAGCCGGCCCAGGCGCGCTGCACGTGGCAGGCCCTCTACTTCGGTGGCTCGAACTTCAACGGCCCGGGTTTCGAGCCGTCTGGCGAGCTGCTGTTCGCGACCGGCGCGGCGTTGAACGCGGGCAGCTACTCGGACCCGGCCGAGGACAAGCTGATCAACCTCACCCACACCAGCGGCAGCCTGGTGGTCTTCCAGCAGTACGCGACCTACACCGCCGAGCAGTTGCCGTTCATCTGGCTGCCGAGCGCCTACAGCGTCGCCGCGACGAGCAGCAAGCTGGCCAATGTGGGTAACAACCCGCTCGCCACGCTCCTGCCCGAGTACTGGTACTTCACCCGCTAGAAGGCGCCCTTTCACCGACCACCGACTCCACGGATCAGGCCCTACCGCCGGTGTCCGGGATAACACCTGTTACTCCTGGTGATGGTGGGTCGTGGTAGCTTCCGTTGGTCGTGGTGCTGTATCGATGAACGTCTCACGCCGGAAATCTTGCGGCAAAGAAGGGACCGATCCGGAAAGGTGACGGTCACTGCCTAGTCGCGTTCGTTTCCTTTATGGTATTTTGCGGGGATCGCAGGCGATGGTGTCGGCCGGCGGTCATGTGCGCTCGCGTGCGCGCAGGCCGGTGGTCTGTTTAATCAATGGTGATATCGATAGCAAATCGTGATTCTTCGGCTTCACGTCCTTAACGGGACTAACTTACGCTCCTGGCAAAGCTCGCGCCGGTGAGCGGACCCTACCGGGGCCGGTCGGAGGCGCACACAGCACAGCCAAGGAGCGCATGTGATGTTTCGGAACAGACGGCGAACCCGCATTGCGCGGGTCGTCGCGGTCGCGGCGGCTGCCCTGCTCGCGACCGGGATCGCCGCGTGCAGCAGCGGAAGCAGTTCGCCCACGGGTGCTTCGGGGTCCGCGACCGCGACCGCGACCGGGACGAAGGTCGCGGGCGGCACCGTAACGTTCGGCCTGCCGCCCTCGGTGACGTTGGGGTACATATTCCCGTTCATCCCGCTCGCGGACAGTAGCAGCTATACCGTCAACGAGTGGCAGTGGCTGATGTACCGCCCGCTATACATGTTCGGTAACAACGGCTCGTCGGTAGCGGTCAACTACCCGATCTCGCCCGCCGAGGCGCCGGTTTACACCGACGGCGGCAAGACCGTGACGATCACCATGAAGGGCTGGAAGTGGAGCAACGGCGAGACCGTCAACTCCAATGACCTGGTCTTCTGGCTCAACATGATGAAGGCGGAGAAGGCCAACTTCTACGGGTACTCGCCCGGCCTGGCGCCGGACAACGTCGTCTCCTACTCGGCAAGCGGGCCGAACACCGTGGTGATGCACCTCAACCAGGCCTACTCCAGCATCTGGTTCACCTACAACCAGCTGGCCGAGCTCACGCCGATGCCGATGGCCTGGGACGTCACCGCGCTGAGCGCCAAGGCGGGCAGCGGCGGCTGCACCAGCGACACCGCCGCGGACAAGTGGGCCAAGTGCGTCGCCGTCTACAACTTCCTCGCCGCTCAGGCCAAGACCGCCTCGACCTACGCGAGCAGCCCGATCTGGGGCGTGGTCGACGGCCCGTGGAAGACCAGCTCCTACAACAGCAACGGCAACGTCACGATGGTGCCGAACACGGCGTACTCCGGCCCGACGAAGCCAAGCCTGACGTCGTTCAAGTACGTGCCGTTCACCGACGACTCGACCGAGTACACCGCGCTCAAGACCGGTCAGCTCGACATCGGTGCCGTTCCCACGTCAGACCTGCCGCAGAAGCCGCTGAGCCAGACTCTGCCTTCGACCAACCCGCTCGGCAGCGGCTACAACCTGCAGGTCCTGTACCCGTACGGCCCCAACTACTTCGTCCCGAACATGAACAACGCCAAGACCGGCCCGATGTTCAAGCAGCTCTACATCCGGCAGGCGTTGCAGGAAGTGATGGACCAGCCCGGCGACAGCACCGCGATCTGGCGCGGTTACGCGGTCCCGCAGGGCGGTGCGGTTCCCGGCGTGCCCGCCAACCAGTGGGACCCGACGGTCCAGCAGTCCAACAGCGGCCAGGGGCCATACCCGTTCAGCGTCGCGAACGCCAAGGCGCTGCTCACCAGCCACGGCTGGACGGAGACCGCCGGCGTGATGACCTGCACCGACCCGGCCAAATGCGGCGCCGGGATCAAGCAGGGCCAGCAGCTCGCGTTCACCGTCTTCTACGCGACCGGCCAGCCGCAGGTCACCGACGAGGTATCGAACTACAAGTCCGACGCCGCGCAGGCCGGTATCAAGGTCAACATCACCGGCGGGACGTTCAACGCGGTCATCGGCGAGTCCACGCCGTGCAAGCCCGGGCCGAAGTGCACCTGGGACGTGCTCTGGTGGGGCGGCTGGCTCTACAACGGGCCCGGCTTCGAGCCGACCGGAGAGCCGCTGTTCCAGACCGGCGCCGGCTCCAACTCGGGCAGCTACTCCGACCCGAGGATGGACCTGCTGATCAACCAGACCCACACCAGCAACAGCCTGGCTGTATTCCACGACTACGCCACCTACGCGGCGCAGCAGCTGCCGTACATCTGGACGCCGGACAACACCCGGATTCGTGGGGTGAACAGCAAGCTGGCGAACGCCGTCGTCACGAACCCGCTGTACACCCTCTTGCCCGAGTACTGGTACTGGTCGAAGTAACAAGACCGGGTAGCCCCGGCCGCGGTCCCGTCCGTACCTGGGCGGGGCCGCGGCTGGCGCGAGAAAGGACAATGAATCCGTGGTCGGTTACCTGATCCGGCGGATCGGGCAGGCCGTGATCGTCCTGTTCATCGTGACAGTCGTCACGCTCGGCCTGGTCCACCTGTTCCCGGGCGGCCCGATCCATGCGCTGCTCGGCCCGCGGGCCACGCCTCAGCAGATCGCCTACTACAACCAGCTGTACGGCTTCGACAAGCCGTTCTACGAGCAGTACGTCAAGTGGATCGGCCAGCTGGTGCACGGCAACATGGGCTTCTCGGACAAGCTCAACCAGTCGGTTGCCAGCCTGATCGCCCAGGACCTGCCCAAGACCGCGGTCCTGGTGGGGCTGGGCACGATCGTCTCGCTGCTCTTCGGCATCCCGCTCGGGGTCTACCAGGCGGTCCGCCGATACACCGTTGGCGACTACGTGCTGACCGGCATCTCGTTCTTCGGCTACGCGACCCCCACGTTTTTCGTCGGGCTGCTGCTGGTCGACTGGTTCGCGGTCCAGACCCACATCTTCCCGCCGTTCGCCCCGCAGTCCAGCTCGGTCACGGCGATCCTGTCCGACCCGAGGGCGCTGGTCCTGCCCGTGTTCACCTACGCATTCCTGCTCTACGCGCTGTGGAGCCGGTACATGCGCTCGTCGACGATGGACAACCTAGTGCTGGACTACGTGCGCACCGCCCGCGCCAAGGGTGCCAGCGAGCGCCGGGTGATCTGGCGGCACGTCTTCCGCAACTCGCTGGTCAGCATCGTCACGCTGCTCGGCCTGCTGATCCCCACCCTGGTGTCCGGCGCGATCTACACCGAGGTCGTGTTCAACTACCCGGGGATGGGCCTCGCGTTCTACACCGCGGCGCTGAACGTGGACTACCAGGTCCTGCTCGGGTTCACCGTGCTGGCGACCCTGGCGGTGGTCATCGGGAACTTGCTGGCGGACGTGGGCTATGCGATCCTCGACCCGAGGGTGAGGTACTGATGGCCGGCATCACGTTTGGCGAGGCCACGGCCCCCGAGCTGCCACTCGCGCCGCCCGGCAAGCCGCGTGGCCTGGCTCGCCGTGCCTGGGACGTGTTCGCGGAGAACAAGCTCGCCCTGGCGGGCCTGGGCTTTATCGTCTTCATCCTGCTGTTCTGCTTCGTCGGGCCGCTGTTCTACCACACCAACCAGGTGAACACCGATCTGTCCAATTACCTGTGCAAGCCGTCCGGCGGCCACCTGCTCGGCTGCAACGAGCTCGGATACGACCAGCTGGGCAGGTTGATGATCGGCGGGCAGACCTCGCTCGAGGTCGGCCTTGCCGCGGCATCCGTGGCGGTCCTCTTCGGCGCGCTGTACGGCGCGATCTCCGGCTTCGCCGGAGGCGTCGTGGACTCCGTCATGATGCGCATCGTCGACGCCGGGCTCTCGCTGCCCTACCTGATGGTGGTCATCATCCTGTCGGTGATTTTCCATCCGAACCCGGCAGTCATGATCTTCATCATCGCGGTGTTCTACTGGTTCGGCGTGGCCCGGCTGGTGCGCGGAGAGACGCTGTCCCTGCGCACCCGGGAGTACGTGCAGGCGGTGCGGGTGATCGGCGGGGGGCAGCTGCGATCCGTGACCCGGCACGTGCTGCCCAACGCGATCGGCGTGGTCATCGTGCAGGCCACGTTCGCCGTCGCTGACTCGATCCTCACCCTGTCCGGGCTCGGCTTCCTGGGGCTCGGCGTGACCCCGCCCGCGACCGACTGGGGGTCGATGCTCTCCGGTGGGCTGAACTACATCCAGGGCGGCAACTACTGGTGGCTGATCTACCCGCCTGGCGTGGCGATCATCCTGACCTGCATCTCGTTCAACTTCATCGGTGACGCGCTCCGCGACGCGTTCGAGACCCGGCTGCAGCGCCGGTAGGGGGGACAGTTCGTGGCGCTACTAGAAATCACCGACTTGCGCACCGAGATCCAGCTCAAGGAGGGCGTGGTGCACGCCGTCGACGGCGTGACGCTGCAGGTCGATGAGGGCGAGACGCTCGGTGTCGTCGGCGAGTCCGGCTGCGGCAAGACGATGACCGCGCTGACGATCATGCAGCTGCTGCCCAATGGCGGCCGCATCGCCGGCGGCTCGATCAAGCTGGGCGGCCGGGAGCTCACCGGGCTCAAGCCGGACGACATGCGCAAGATCCGCGGCGACGACATCGGGATGATCTTCCAGGACCCGCTGTCCTCGC
>JAWWPV010000448.1:0-5678 GCA_033854775.1 Trebonia sp. | reverse complement strand
CCGTCGGCATGCTGCTTGCGCTGACCTGCGCGGGCGTCATCATCATCGGCGCGCGCTCCCGCCCAGGCCGGGCCGGCCAGGCCGGGCGTCCGGCGCATGACAGGCGCCCTGCCTCGGGGGCGCTGCGTTCCGCCGCCCTGCGGCGCCTGCTGCTCACCGGGGTGCTGGTCAACCTCGCGCTCAGCGCGACCGAGGTGGCGCTGACCGCCTATGCGCGGCAGCACCATGCGCTGTGGGCCTCCGGCCCGCTGCTCGCCGAGCTCTCGGTCGGCAGCATCGTCGGGAGCCTGCTCCTCGGCGCCCGGGCGTCGGCCGGGGAGACGGCCGAGGGCGCGCGCCGCCGCCTGCCCCGCCTGCTGGCCCGCTACGCGCTCGGCCTGGCCACGCTGACCGCGGCGGGCTTGTACTTCCCGCTGGTGGCGGTCGCCGCCCCGCTGGCCGGGCTGTGCCTTGGCCCGTCCCTGGCCACCTTGTTCGGCCTGGCCTCAAGCGCGGCGCCGGATGGCGGTGGCACCGAGGCGCAGGCATGGCTGAGCTCGGTGATGAACGGCGGCGCCGCCGCCGGGGCGGCCCTGGCCGGGGCCACCGCCGGCCAGCCGGTGGTGTCCCTGGCCATCGCGGCCGTGGCCGCCGCGGCCAGCAGCGTCGTCAGCTTGGCGCTGAGCACTAGGCGGTAGGCCCTAAGGCCAGTCCCGAGCGGCCAGATGTCACATCGGAGCGCCTTGGTCCCGCAATCGATTGCTGTGCGCCATTGACCCGCCCTGACCGGCGACAGCACAATGGCGGGATGTCCGCTACCGCGCACGTCTCCGACCCGGGAACGCACTGGACGGCCGGCGACCCGGCCCGCCTCGCCACGCTGATCCGGCTCCGCGCCGTCCGCATGATCGCACCGCACGGCTTCGGCTACCTGGGCCAGGCCCTGTCGAGCGCCGAGCAGGTCGCCGCACTCTTCTCGGTCATGACGCCGGGCAAGGACCGCCTGGTCTGCTCGCCCGGCCACTACGTCATCGGCATCTTCGCCGCCGCGGCCGAGCTCGGCATCCTGGACGAGGAGGCCGCCGCCTCCTACGGCCAGGACGGCTCGCACGTCGAGGCGATCGGCACCGAGCGGTCCCCGGTCGCCGACTACGTCTGCGGCTCCCTGGGCCAGGGGCTGTCCGCGGCGACGGGCTTCGCCCTCTCGGACCGGATGAAAGGCATAAAACGCAGGACGTTCGCCATGATCAGCGACGGGGAGCTCGAGGAGGGCCAGGTCTGGGAGGCCGCCATGTTCGCGGGCCACCACCGGCTCGACCGCCTTACCGTGCTGCTCGACGCGAACAACTCCCAGGTCGACGGGCCCGTGGACGCGATCACCACGATCGAGCCGATCAAGGCCAAGTGGGAGGCCTTCGGCTGGACGGCCCAGGACATCGACGGCCACGACGTCGGCGCCGTCATCGAGGCGCTAGCGAAAGCGAACGACGCGAAGCAACCATCCGTTCTGATCAATCGGACGTCCACCGGCCACGGCCTGCGCTGCCTGCCGCCGGACGCGGACGGGCACTTCATCAAGCTCCCGCCGGAGCTCGCCGCCCGGGCGGAAGCGGAGCTGACCGCGGAACTGGAGCGCCTCCATGGCTGACACATCGCCCCCCGACAGCACCCCACGGGGAATCAACCAGCCCCCGTACCCCACGGTGCTCAAGCCCTACGGCCAGTCGCTCGTCGAGCTCGCGAAGGAGCGCGACGAGGTCGTCTGCTTCACCGGCGACCTGACCAGGCAGTGCGAGATCGACCTGTTCGCCGGCGCGTTCCCCGACCGGTTCGTCCACGCCGGGATGGCCGAGGCGAACATGATCGGCATGGCCGCCGCGCTGGCCCGTGACGGGTTCATCCCCTTTGTCCACACCTTCGGCGTCTTCGCCACCAGGCGGCCGCTCGACCAGATCATCAACGCGGTCGCGTTCCCCAACCTCAGGGTCCGCATCCTGGGCTTCATGCCCGGCGTGTCAAGCCCCGGCGGCCCGAGCCACCAGGCCATCGACGACATGGCCCTGATGCGCGCGGTCCCCAACATGACCGTGATCGACGTCGCGGACGCGGTCGAGGTCCGCCAGGTGCCGCGCGCGATCGTCGACGTGGACGGCCCCGTCTACGTGCGGCTCAAGCGCGGCGAGATCCCGGTGATCTTCGGCGATGAGCACCGGCTCAGCCTGGACCGCGCCGACGTGCTGACGCCGCCTGGCGGCGTCGTCGCCCTGCTCGCCAGCGGCATGATGCTCGCCTCGGCGCTGGCCGCCGCCCGGGTACTCGAGGCGCACGGGGTCTCGGTCACCGTCGTGAACGTCCCGGTGATCAAGCCGCTCGACGCGGCAACGGTCACCGAGGTGGCCGGAGCCGCCAGGGCGGTCGTCACCGCGGAGAACCACACGGTTGTCGGCGGCCTTGGCACCGCGGTCGCCGAGGTTCTCGCCGAGGCCGGTCTTGGCCGCCCGTTGCGCCGCGTTGGCCTGCGCGACACCTTCGCCGAGGGAGCAAGGACCGCGCCGTACCTGTTCGCCATGTACGGCCTGTCCACGCAGGCGATCATCGACGCGGCCTGGGCGGCGCTCGGCAAGACCGGGCATGTCCCGGTAGCGGAGGTCGCCCCCGCCGAGGAAGGCGAGTACGCGCCAGTGTGAGCGAAACGACAGGGATTTTCCCGAACGAGTTCGTGGTTCCCGCCATAGCACCCATGACTCACGGAGCGGCCCGCCGCCCGGCACGGCCCGCCTGGCCGGCCACGGCGTACGCTCAAGGACAGCAGCAGACCGATAGTCGCATATCGCAGGAGCAGCAACTATGAGCACCATCGCCGAACTCACTGGCATCGAGGTCCCGACTGGCCTGCTGATCGGAGGTGAGTGGGCAGGCGGCCACGGCGGCGGCACTTTCCCTGTGCTCGACCCGGCCACCGAAGAGCCACTGGCGGAGGTCGCCGACGGCACCGTTGACGACGCGCTCGACGCGGTGGCCGCCGCGCACGCGGCGCTGCCCGCCTGGGCCGCGACCCCGCCGCGGCAGCGCGCGGAGATCCTGCGCAAGGCGTACGAGCTGATGACCGCGCGCTCCGAGCAGTTCGCCAGGCTGATGTCGGCGGAGAACGGCAAGTCGCTGCGCGACGCCAGGGGCGAGGCAACTTACGCCGCCGAGTTCTTCCGCTGGTACGCGGAGGAGGCGGTGCGCATCGAGGGCACCCTCATGCGCGCACCGTCCGGCGCCAACAGGATCTTGACCATGCGGCAGCCGATCGGCGTCAGCGTGCTCGTCACGCCCTGGAACTTTCCCGCCGCGATGGCCACGAGGAAGATCGGGCCGGCCCTGGCCGCCGGCTGCCCGGTGGTGCTCAAGCCGGCCGGCGAGACGCCGCTGACCGCCCTCGCGATCGCCGCGCTGCTATCCGAGGCGGGCGTGCCTGACGGCGTGGTCAACGTGCTCACCTCCCGCAAGTCCGGTGCCACGGTGTCGGCGATGCTGCACGACCCGAGGGTCCGCAAGCTCTCATTTACCGGGTCCACCGAAGTCGGCCGCATCCTGCTGCACGAGGCCGCCGACACCGTGATCAACTCGTCGATGGAGCTCGGCGGCAATGCGCCGTTCCTGGTCTTCGAGGACGCCGACATCGACGCCGCCGTCGAGGGCGCGATGATCGCCAAGATGCGCAACGGCGGCGAGGCGTGCACCGCGGCCAACCGGTTCTACGTGCACGAGGCGGTGGCCGACGAGTTCACCGAGGCGTTCGGGGCGCGGCTGAAGTCGCTGGTGATGGGTCCCGGCCTGGAGGAGGCGACCGAGCTCGGCCCGCTGGTCAACGAGGACACGAGGTCCAAGGTCGCCGAGTTGGTCGACGAGGCGGCCGGCGCTGGTGCCGCCGTCGTCACCGGCGGCCGGGCGCCAGGCCGCAAGGGCTACTTCTACGAGCCGACCCTGCTCGACGGCGTGTCGGCGGAAGCGGCGATCCTGAACACCGAGATCTTCGGCCCGGTCGCGCCGGTGGTGCGGTTCACCGACGAGGCGGACGCGATCCGCTGGGCGAACGCGACCGAGTTCGGCCTGGTCGCCTACGTCTACACGCAGGACCTGCGGCGCGGCCTGCGCGTGTCGGAAGCCCTGGAGTCCGGCATGATCGGCCTCAACCGGGGCCTCGTGTCCGACCCGGCCGCGCCGTTCGGCGGCGTCAAGCAGTCCGGCCTCGGCCGCGAGGGCGCCCACGAGGGGCTCCTTGAGTACACGGAGACCAAGTACATCGCCACCGACTGGTAGTTGTACCTAATCGCCAAGGTGCCGGATCTAATCCTTAGATCCAGTCAACGCTCCGGTGCCCAGCTAGAGCGCGTGTAGAGTATGAGAACTCCGCGGCGGCCGCTGCCCGAGGGGCGTCGGGCAGCTGCCGTTCGTGACTTCAAGAACGGCGAACCGTAACATTTGCAGCCCTTTCGTTCTGCTATCCCCAGAGGATCCGGAAAGTCGGACGATCAGGAGGAAAGGGCTCACCAGTGGGCATCTCGGCGATGCGGGGGCCGCTAGTTAGCCGATGCATTGGCGACCGGGCGTGACCAGCCTGATAATTCTTAAGCAGATATTAGCAAGTAGCTCATAAGTTCGCATTTAGGTGACTGGCCGAGCGTGACGGAACGCCGATAGGGTAGGTACCGCGCTAAATGCGAAAATATCTATAGCTGATGCAGCTGGGAAGGATTAATCAGGATGGCACCACCAGCTTCGAGCCATGAGTTCGAGCGCGACCTGGTAGTGATCGGAGGCTGCGGCCATGTGGGCCTGCCGCTGGCGATCGCGTTCGCCGACCGAGGCGCCCAGGTGGCCATCTACGACGTCAGCGAGCCGGCCGTCGAGTCCGTGAACGCGGGCAGGCTGCCGTTCGATGAGCCGGGCGCCGCGCCCCTGTTCGAGCGCGCCGTGTCCTCGGGAAGGCTCCGTGCCTCGACCGACCCGTCCGTGGTCGGCACGGCGGAGCACGTGGTCGTGGTGATCGGCACGCCGGTTGACGAGCACCTGAACCCGAACCAGACCGCGATACCGAGGGCCCTGTCCGCCTGCGCTCCTTACCTGCGCGACGGCCAGATTCTCGTGCTGCGGTCCACGGTCTTCCCCGGGGTGACGGCCCTGGTCGAGAAGATGATCGCCGGCCTCGGCGTCCAGATCGAGGTGGCGTTCTGCCCGGAGCGGATCGCCGAGGGCAAGGCGATGACCGAGTTGTTCGAGCTGCCGCAGATCGTGTCCGCGCGTTCCCCTAGGGGCCTGGAGCGCGCGTCCGCGTTGTTCGCACGGCTGACCGACACCATCGTCGCGCTGACGCCGGAGGAGGCCGAGCTCGCCAAGCTGTTCACCAACGTGTGGCGCTACATCAAGTTCGCGGCGGCGAACCAGTTCTACATGATGGCCAATGACAGGGGACTCGACTTCGAGCGGATCCGGCAAGGGCTCACCACGGACTACCCGCGCGCTGCGGACATGCCGGGCGCCGGGTTCGCCGCCGGGCCGTGCCTGTTCAAGGACACCATGCAGCTCGCGGCGTTCACCGACAACTCCTTCATCCTGGGCCATTCGGCGATGCTGGTGAACGAGGGGCTGCCGCTGTACCTGGTCTCGCGGCTGGAGGCCAAGTATGACCTGGGGAACATGCGGGTCGGGAT
>JAWWPV010000447.1:0-6253 GCA_033854775.1 Trebonia sp. | reverse complement strand
CGACCGGCTTCGGTAGCAGGAGTCATCCGAACGGGTGCGGCCCTCCGCCTGGCCCCGTCCTACTGCCCTGCCAGCGTGTCCTGCGCATATTTCCCGGCATTTCAGATCCAGCAACTGACCTGAACCTCGCCGCTGCCTGCCTGCCCGTGGCCGGGCCGGTGCCCTGCGGGCCGCCGGTGCCCTGCGGGCCGCCCGCCGCCCGCGGCCGTGACCGCGGGTCATCGCGGGGGAACACCCCGCGAACCGGCGCATCATCGTCACAAAATAGAACAAACCACCGGTCATGATCCGGCCGTTAAATTACCGCGGGTCAAAAGTGGCGATATCCGCCCCCTATGACCCGCGATCATGAAAACAGCCGGCCCGCAGCACCAGCAAACCGGGGCATAACCGGCGAACTCTCCGCCTTAGGGTGCCAGGCGCCCAGATGACCCGCGATCACAGCCGTCAACGGCACGCCAGGACCCGCCCGAATGAAAGCCAAGGCGCGAAACCGACCATCCGCGGGACCACGGCACGCCCGGCACGCGCAACTCGAAAACCCACGGGCCCCAGGGGGGCCCTTTGTATCGCACATGAAAGGCCCGGCGGCCACCCGCTACGACCGGACGTGGATGACGTCGCCTGCCGATACCGGCGTGACGGCTGTGGCCGCCGTCTCCTGCACCAGAAGGCGGCCGTCGGGGTCGACGTCCCTGGCGACACCGGTCACGACGCGGCCGACCGGGAGCTCAACCCGGACCATTCGCCCCAGGGTCCCGCATAGCGGGCGGTACGCGTCGAGCAGGCCGGTGCGCGCGGGATCCGGGTCGGCGCGGAACGCGACGTACCAGCGTTCGAGCTGACGCAGTATCTCAAGCAGCAGCGCCTCGCGGGACACGGAAGCGCCCTCGACAAGCAGTGACGTCGCCGGCAGGCCGGCCGGGGAGGCCGGCAGCGCGTGGGCGGGTGTCGCCACGTTCAGGCCGATGCCGATCACCACCGCCGACCCGTCGGGTGACTGCTCGGCGAGGATGCCCGCCAGCTTGCGCTCGCCGACCAGGACGTCGTTCGGCCACTTGAGCGCCGCGCCGACGGCCCTGCCTCCTCCGGCCCCGCCCCCGCCCTCGGTGACCGAGCGCACGGCGGACGCGACCGCGACCCCGGCCATCAGGGGCAGCCAGCCCCGGCGGCCCGACGGCACGGTGACCGGCCGCAGCAGCACGGAGAACGTCAGCGCCGCGCCGGGCATGCTCGTCCAGGTCCGGCCGAGCCGGCCCCGCCCGGCGGTCTGCTCCTCGGCGACGAGCACCTGGCCTTCACGAGCCTCCGGCTCACGCGTCGCCCGCGCCAGCAGGTCGGCGTTCGTGGACCCGGTCGAAGCCACGACGTCGATCGCCGTCCAGAAGCCGCCGAGCGCCGCGGCCCGGAGCATGCCCTCGTCCATCATCGAGTCCCCCGTGCTCGTGTGCTCCCGCCAAGGTGTGCTTCCGATCAGGCGGAGCACGCTCCCGTTCGGGCGATCCAGCAGCGGAACCGCCGGATTCCTAGTCGCCGATCGCGATGCGCAGGCGGCGGAAACCCTTGCCCTTGCTCTCGACCTTGACGACGGAGATGCGGCCGACCTGGGACGTGGACGCCACGTGGGTGCCGCCGTCGGCCTGCTGGTCGAGGCCCACGATGTCCACGATCCGCACCTCCTTGACGTCCTCGGGGACCAGGTTGGTCGCGGTCCTGATGATGTCGGGGAGCTGGAACGCCTCGTCGCGGGGCAGCGAGCGGACGTCGATCCGGCGGTCGGCACGGAGCTCGGCGTTGCAGGCGTCCTCGACGGCCTCCTTGAAGCCGGGGGGTACGGCCTCAAGGTTGAAGTCCATCCTGGCGACCAGGGGCTCCATGTTGCCCCCGGTGACCAGCGAGCCGAAGTCACGGAACACCACGCCGCACAGCACGTGCAGGCCCGAGTGGGTGCGCATCAGGGCGGTGCGCCTGTCGTCTTCCACCGCGCCGCGCACGCTCGTGCCCGCGGCCGGCAGCGGGTCGGTGTCCAGCGGGATGAGGTAAACGTCGTCGTTTCCCTTGCGGGTGTCGACGATGCGGGTCTGCACCCCACCCCACAGGAGGACGCCATGGTCGGGCGGCTGGCCGCCGCCGCCCGGGTAGAAGGCTGACCGGTCGAGGACGATCCCGTCCGGTCCGGAGTCGAGCACCACCGCGTCCCACTCGCGCAGCGTCTGGTCGTCAAGCTCAAGCCGATGCGTCCTGCTCACGACACGCAGCTTATCCCCTGGGGGGACGACTCCTCGTACCCCCCGCTGCGCGATGGCTGTCGCGTTCGGGGCGAGGTCACCTTGCGGCCAGCCGGCCGTGCGCCAGGGCGAGCGCCGCGCCCGCGATGGCCAGCGCGGCGAGCGCGACAGAAACGGCCAGGTAGGCGTGGCCCGACGACAGCGCGAACGCGCTGAGCTGCCGCGCGCCGCCGGCCGCCGGCAGCTTTCCCGCCGCGGTCAGGTACAGCGAGCCGAACGCCGCGATGCCGACCACGATCCCCAGCTGGTTCACGGTCACCACCACGCCGCTCGCGTCCGCCGCGATCGCCACCGGCACGCGGGACAGGACTCGCCCCATCAGCGCGCCGAATGCCCCGGCCATGCCAGCGCCGGACACCGCGAGCGCGACATACAGCCAGGCGCCGCCGGCCCCGCCGGAGTGCAGCAGCAGTCCTGACCAGACAAGCCCGGCGCCGGTCACCACGAACCCGATCATGGGCAGCCGCTCGTGGTACCGGACGGGCAGCCGCCGCCAGTTAAGGCTCACGATCGCGAACGCCACCCCGCACGGGACGAACGTCAGCCCGGCGCGCAGCGGCGAGTCCCCGAGGCCGTCCTGCAGCTCAAGCGCCAGGCCGAACAGCCAGCCACCGAACACCACCATGGAGGCGAACAGCCCACCGAGCCCGGCGATCATGCCGGGCAGGCCGAGCAGCGAGCGCGGCAGGATCGGCTGCCCGCCACGGGCCTCCACCCGGTGCTCAACCCGGCCGAGCAGGGCGAACAAGACGACGGACACGGCCAGCAGCAGCCAGCCCCACAGCGGCCAGCCGAGTGGCTGCCCGAGCACAAGCGGCAGGACGAGCGCCAGCACGGCCGGGGTGAGGACGGCCAGGCCGCGGAGATCAAGCGTGCGCGCCCCGTCGAAGCGGCCGGCGGGCAGCAGCCGCCCGAAGGCGAGCACGGCCAGGCCGACCGGCACGTTGACGAGGAAGACCGGCCGCCAAGAACTGCCGAACACGTCCGCGGAGACCAGCAGCCCGCCCAGGACCTGGCCGAGGACGGCACCGCCGGAGATCACGGTCGCGTACAGGCCCATCGCGCGTGCGCGCGGCCCCGGCGCCGTGTAGCTGCGCTGGATCAGGCTCAGCACCTGCGGGATCATCGTCGCGGCCCCGACCCCCTGGAGAAACCGCAGGGCGATGAGCGCGCCCGTCGTCGGCGCGAGGCCGCAGCCGAGCGAGGCCAGGGTGAACAGTGCCGTCCCGGCGAGGAAGACCCGCCGGTGCCCGAGCATGTCGCCAAGGCGCGCGCCGGTGACGAGCAGGACCGCGTACGCGATCGTGTAGCCGGCCACGACAAGCTGCAGCCCGGCCCCGGACGCGCCGAGGGTGGCATGCATCGAGGGCACCGCCACGTTGACGATGTTGGTATCGATGATCGCCATGATCTGGCCGGTGAGCACGATGGCGAGCACTACGCCCGGCGGGGTCACGCGGCCGGCCCGGCCCGCCCGGTCGGCGAGGCGACCGGTGGTGGCCGGCTTGAGGCCTTCGGTGAGATTGGTCATGTCATTGAGCATGCCGCCTGATTTATGCTGGTACCAAGAGCCTGGTTATCCTGGTACTGACACCACCTGGCAGGCCGGCGACCAGCATGGGAGGATGGCCAGCGTGAGCGTGACGACCCTGAACGGCACCGGCGAGGACACCAGCGGCGGCCACGGCCCCGCCCATGGCCAGGCCGTCACCGCGGCGCGCCGGACCGAGCTCGCCGCCTTCCTGCGCAGCCGCAGGGAGCGGATCAGCCCGGAGGACGTCGGCCTTCCCGTCGGCACCCGCCGTCGCACGGCGGGCCTGCGGCGCGAGGAACTGGCCCTGCTCGCCGGGGTTGGCGTCACCTGGTACACGTGGCTTGAGCAGGGCCGCCCGATCAACGCCAGCGTCCAGGTCCTCGACTCGCTCGCGCGCACGCTCAGGCTCGACGCCACCGAGCGCGGCCACCTGTTCCGGCTCGCTGATGTCCCGGGCTCGGCGGGGCCGGCGGACTGCGTCGAGTGCCCGCTGCCGCCCGAGGTGCAGCGCATCCTCGACGCGATCCCCTACCCGGCCAGCGTCGTCACCGAGCGCTTCGACCTGATCGCCTGGAACGGCGTGTACGCCGCGCTGTTCCCCCGGCTGACTGAGGCACCGCCCAGTGAGCGCAACACGTTGCTCTCCTGCCTCATTGGCCCGGCCTGTTGTAGCCCGGTGCCTGAGCAGGACAAGTACTCCGCCGCGCTCGTCGCCCAGCTGCGAGTGGCCTACGGCAGGCACGTCGGCGATCCCGCCTGGACGCACTTCATCCGCCGCCTCGAGGCGCTGAGCCCGACGTTCGCCGCGACCTGGGCGGCACACGACGTGGCCCAGCCGGCCAGCCACACCAAGCGGTTCCGCCACCCCACGCTCGGCCTGCTCACCACGAAGTCGACGAGCTTCGCGGTCACCGCCGTCTCCGGCGCGCGCATGGTCGTCTACACCCCTGATGACCGGCACAGCGAGCAGGCCATCGCCCGGCTAGCCGTCGGCGAGGAGCTGACCGCCAGATTCCCCTGCTGGAACACCCATGATCCCGAACGGCAGCTGCTTACTCCGGCCGCCAACTGATTGCCTGGAGGCCAGGCCTTCCCCAGCGCGGGCTCTCTCCATGGGCTGGTTGTGGCAGCGAGCCGACTATAGGCGGCCCGTTGCCACAACCAGCCGGGGAAGGGCCGGGTGGTGGCCCGGACGGGCGGGTCAGCCGGTGTTCTGGAGGCCGGCCGCGATCCCGCTGACGGTGAGCAGCAGCAGCCGCTCAAGGGCGGCACGCCGGGCGGCGTCGCCGTCCTCGGCCCGCAGCGCCGACAGGGCGCGCAGCTGGAGGTAGGACAGCGCGTCCACGTACGGGTCGCGCAGCACGATGGCGCGGGAAAGCACCTCTCGATTGGCTACCAGGCGGTTATGCCCGGTGACGGCGAGGACCAGCCGCCTGGTCAGGTCGTACTCGGCGAGCACGCGGTCCCTCAGGTCGGGCCGGTCACCGAGGGCCAGGTAGCGTGCGGCGATCTCGCGGTCGGTCTTCGCCAGGGACATCTCCGCGTTGTCGAGCAGCGTGGCGAGCAGCGGCCATTCCCGGTAGGCACGGCGCAGCACGGTGAGCCCCTCGGGCGGAATGTCCCCGTCCGAGTCGCCGGCCGGGATCCCGGCCCACGCGGCGGCGGCCAGTCCGCTGCCGAGGCCGTACCAGCCGGGCAGGTTCAGCCTGGTCTGCGACCAGGCGAACACCCAGGGGATCGCCCGCAGGTCCTCAAGGCCGAGCGCGCCGCCACCGTGACCGCGCCGCGACGGCCTGGACCCGATCCGCAGGCCGCCGATCTCCTCAAGCGGGCTGACGGTGGCGAACCACTCGGCGAACCCCTCGGTCTCCACCAGCGCGCGGAACGATCCCTTCGCGGCGTCGTCGATGGCCGCCGCCAGTTCCTGAAAGTCGCTCGCGGCCGTGCGGTTGCGGTCCGCGACCGACGGCGAGGAGGCAAGCAGCACAGCCGAGGTGACCTGCTCCAGGTGGCGCAGCCCGATGGCGGTCTGTCCGTACCGCGCGAAGATGACCTCGCCCTGCTCGGTGACCTTGAGCCGGCCGTCGACCGAGCCGGGCGCCTGGGCGAGCACGGGCCATCTGATCCGCGACGCGGCCGAGGCGGCCTACGCGGTGATCGGCAAGCAGATCAACCTGGGCTCACCCAAGCAGCTGCAGGCGGTGCTGTTCGACGAGCTGGAAATGCCGAAAACCAAACGCACCAAGACCGGCTACACCACCGACGCCGACGCCCTGCAGTCGTTGTTCGACAAGACCGGTCACCCATTCCTGCAACACATGCTGGCCCACCGCGACGCCACCCGACTCAAGGTGACGGTCGACGGGCTGCTGAACGCGGTGGGCTCCGACGGGCGCATCCACACCACGTTCAACCAGACAATCGCGGCGAC
>JAWWPV010000446.1:0-3045 GCA_033854775.1 Trebonia sp. | reverse complement strand
CCAACCGTGTGTTGCGCCGACTGGTCCTCGGCTTTGCGGTCTCGCACCTCGGGGACGGGATGAGCTTCGTCGCGGTGGCGTGACCACCGGCACCTTCGTCTACCGGCTCGGCCGCCGCTGCGCGGGCGACTTCCTCGCCCTGCTGCAACAGCCGGCAGCCGCCTTCCCGCGTGCCCCGGCCATCGTGGTGCTCTGCGACAACGACCAGATCCACCATGCCCGCACCGTGCGCGACTACGTCGCCCCCCACCCCGGCCTGCACCTGTGGTACGGCGCCCGCTACAGCCCACACGACAACCCGATCGAGCGGATCTGGGCCGCGCTTGAAAGCCGCTTAGATCATTGATCGCCACTGCTGCGTCGCCTGGAGGCAGCAGGTGACAACCGGACTGATGCGCGACGTAGTTCCTGATCCGCACCAGCAATGGCTCTTGCAGCCGGTTGCGTTGCCCGCGCAACAGCCCTTCGCCGCGCGCCCACCGCAACAGCGAGCTCAGCATGCCGTCGAAATAGATCGTCTCCCGGGTGCTGCGCAGCTGAAGCCGCCACCGCTTCGGCCTCCGCAGACGCCCCTCCTTGTGGATCTCGTCAAAAAGATTGCCGAAGTTGCTGAACTGGATTGTCGTGCTCCACACCGTTCGCATCGACGAACATCACGAACCGCCGCAGCACTCAACGAGCCGCTCACGAAGCGCGGCGGCGGCCGGGCCGATCTCATCGAGGGTGAGCGGCCCGTGCTGCGACTCCGTCCGCACGGTTACGGTGATCGCTTTTTGCATGTCCGGGAGCATGATCACTGGAGTAGCATCCGCCGCTATGGAGCCAAACCTCCACACTCGCCCCCACAGTCCTCGGAGTCCCCCGAGTCTCCGAGCCCGCGGATTTCCCACACTATCCGTCGCAGTCCCCGCAGTTCAGGCGCACCCTCCTCCGGTCCCGCCAGGTCCGGGACTCCCGCCGGCTCAGACTGCGTCGAGGGCCCCGCTCTACCTCGGACTACCTGTGACCGCTGGATCCGCTCTGCTGCTCCTCGTGCTGGTGGTGGCGGTCTTGAGCTCCTCGTCCGGCAACGGGCCGTCGGACCTCCAGAGGTTCACCCCGGCCTTCCAGGCGGCGTACGTGCACGGCTACAAGGCCGGGCAGCGATTCATGCCGCATCTGATGCGAATGCCACGAAAGGTGAGTGCGATCAGATGGTCAACACGCTGCTCGGTGGCTACTCAAGAGTCCGGGACCAGGACAACGGATGGATGGGCGGCTGCCAAGACACGGTGACCGGCAAGCAGCCACTCTTGGGGGTTGATCGCTATGAACGAAGATCTTCCACGCTCGCATCCTCGTAGACCGTACGCCCTGCTCATCGTCACGATCGTGAGCATCGGCCGGGCCCTGGCGGCCACGGTCGGGCTTCTCGTGGTAGCGACGGCCTCCACGGCCGGGGGTACCGGGCAGTCCGCGCCGGCCAGCACAGTCGTCAACGGCGACAACACCGTCGGCCGCCCCGCCGACGAGCAACGACGCGTCCGCGCGGAAGCGGCCGCAGCCATCGCCCCCCGCTACGGGGCCCGCGCCGCGACCCGCATCCGCCGCGACACCGTCGGCATCTGGGTCGATGGCGAATGCCTGCGCCAGATCGCCACCTGGGACCCGTTCTGATGGCCCGGGCCGTCCGCGCGGTGCGCTGGCGCGCCGCTCTGAGGCTGCTCGCCTCCCACGGAGGCCGCGACTTCACAGAAGGGAACGAACACACGTGAGACCGAATCGGCACGCCCGGCGAGACAACCCGAAGGACCTCACGACGACCACAGCCCAAGACCCGGCCCCCCTGCTGAGATGGCACTACGGGCCCACGGCGCTGGACTCCGACCCCCGCAAGATGTGGCACACCAACTGCGGCCGCGAAGTGCAGATCATCGACGGCGGCCACGTCTGCCTCAGCTGCGACACGCAGCAGCCACCGGCCGACGAGGAGCCCACCGACCACTCCCCCGCCAGCCTGGCCGACATCGCCGCGATGCTCGAGCGCACCACCACCAACCTGGCCAGCTTCATCGAGACCCGCGCCGCCCAGATCGCCCAGCCGGCCATCGACGAGCACAAGGCCACCACCGACCAGACGATCGACGACCTCGAGCACACCCTGACCGCCAACCGGGAACGCGCCGACGAACTCCAAGCCGAGATGCACCGACAGATGCGCGTCCTCGAAGAGCAGAAGCTCCGGGCCGGTTACGCCGCCCGCCACCTCCCCGACCACATCAAGGCCGCCGCCGGACTCCAATGGGTCGACCGGATCCCCGAAAGCGACCTCGAGCAGCTCGGCGCCGACTGGACCGCCCGCATCGACCACGTCACCGAGTCCCAACTCCGCGCCCACGCGGGCGCCGTCATCGCGGAACTCAACGCCCGGCTACGGGCCAGAAACGCGCCCGAGAAACACGCCGTCGTCCTCACAGCCGGACCACCCGACATCCTGTGGCCGGCCGACGAACTCCCCGACCCCGGCTCCGACCAGGACCTCATGCTCGAGGCCGCGCCGCCGTCATCACCGCACAGCGCGGCAACGCGAACCTGATCCAACGCAAGGTCCGGGTCGGCTTCGCCAAGGCCGGACGCCTGCTCGAACTCCTGGAGGCCTACAGCGTCGTCGGCCCGGCCCGCGGATCCAAGGTCCGCGACGGCCGCGACGTCCTGGTGGCCAAAGCGGACCTCCCGGCCAGGCGGGTCTTGCCCTGGCCTCCTGGGCCGTGGATCAGCCGGACCGCCACCCCCGGATGCGCGGGATCCTCCCGCCAGGCCGCCAGGCCGCCAGGTCTGCCAGTTCCCTGTCGCGGCCGGTGAATTTCACCGCCGCGTTGGCGGCGCGCAGCCGCCGGCTCGGCTGCACGCGCGCCGCTCCGACGACACCTCACCCGGCCGGAACCCCCACGCCGCCAGCCGGTAGGGCGCCTCCGCCTCGTAGACGACCATGTTCCCGGCGGCCTGGACGACCCTGGCGAACCCCGATGCGGACGCCCGCCCGCGGATCAGATGCGCCCTGGCTCT
>JAWWPV010000445.1:0-8824 GCA_033854775.1 Trebonia sp. | reverse complement strand
ACAAAATGCCGGTCACAATGCGCCTGCTAGATTACTGCGGGTCAAAAGTGGCGATATCCGCCCCCGATGACCCGCGATCATGAAAACAGTCGGCCCGCAGCACTAGCAAATCGGGGCATAACCGGCGAACCTCCCGGCCCCCGGGCGCTAGGCGCCCAGATGACCCGCGATCACAGCGGTCAACGGCACGCCAGGACCCGCCCGAAGGAAAGACAATACGCGAAACGGACCGCCCGCGGGACCGCGGCACGCCCGGGGCGCGCAACTTGAAAACCGACGGGCCCATGCCTATGCAAAAGTTCCGTGCTCATGGCCTGCGCCCAACGGGTGACCCGGATGCACGACAATTGATGGGTGAGCCAGCCGCGAGTGACCGAGAAGAAGGCCGGGCGAGCCCGGGGGACCGGCGCGACCGCCAGCCCCGCGCCGCGAGAGCCCGCCTTCAGATCCGGCTTCGCGTGCCTCGTCGGCCGGCCGAACGTCGGCAAGTCAACCCTCACGAACGCCCTCGTCGGCGCCAAGGTCGCGATCACGAGCAATCGCCCGCAGACGACGAGGCGGGTAATCCGCGGCATCGTGCACCGGCCCGACGCGCAGTTGGTCATCGTGGACACGCCCGGCCTGCACCGGCCCAGAACGCTGCTCGGCGAGCGCCTCGACAGCATGGTCCGCTCCACGCTCACCGAGGTCGACGTGATCGGCTTCTGCGTCCCCGCGCCTGAAAACGTCGGGCCCGGCGACAAGTACCTGGCCAGGGAGCTCGCCGCGGTCAAGAACACGCCGGTCGTCGCGATCGTCACCAAGACCGATGGCGTCCCGCAGGAGAGGATCGCCGAGCAGCTCCTCGCGGTCAGCGGACTGGGGGAGTGGGCGGACGTGATCCCGGTCTCCGCCGTGGCCGGATTCCAGCTCGACGAGCTCAAGGACGTCCTGGTCAGCTATCTGCCCGAAGGCCCGCCGCTTTACCCGGACGGCGAGCTGACCGACGAGCCCGAGCAGATCATGGTCGCCGAGCTGATCCGCGAGGCCGCGCTTGAAGGCGTCCGCGATGAGCTGCCGCACTCGATCGCGGTGCTGGTCGAGGAGATGGGGCCGCGCGAGGACCAGCCGGACCTGATCGACGTGTACGCCGAGCTGTACGTCGAGCGCCAAAGCCAGAAGGCGATCGTCATCGGCAGCAAGGGCGCCCGCCTCAAGGAGGTCGGCACCACGGCCCGCAAGCAGATCGAGGCGCTCCTCGGCAGCCGGATCTACCTGGACCTGCACGTCAGGATCGCCAAGGACTGGCAGCGCAACCCGAAGTACCTGCGCCGCCTCGGCTTCTACGATTAGCGCGGGCTTTGCCCGTCACTGCTGTGACCGTTGTCAGGCGAGCGCTCCGGTGACGGTGAGCTCGACGCTGTGCCAGGCGGGCGGATTCGGCACGAAGCCAAGCACGTCGTTCACCGCGATCATGTGGTCGTTGGCCGACGCGTTCCCCGTATTGATCAGCTCGATCGCCGGCTCGGCCTGCGCCAGCCAGTCCAGCATCGCGGTCTTGACCAGGAGGCCGAGCCGGTGCCCGCGATGCTGCCGGGTCACCGCGGTCAGCCCCTGATGCCCCCACCGCGGGCTGTCGGGGGCGACAGAGAGCTGCGTCATCGCGGCCAGTTCACCGCTCGCATCCTGCGCCGCGGCGATGGTGTAGGTGCGTACTCCCATGGCCTGGTGCGGGGCGTCGGCGCGTGCGCGAACCCGCTCGCCATCCCAGGCCTCCGCCTCATAGCCCTTGTCGTGCGGGGCGTCGGCGTACGCTTTGAGCACCCTCGCCAGCGACCCCGGTATTCGGGCGGCGTCGGCCCCGTCCAGCGGACCAGCGAATATCCCGTGGCGGCCGCGGCCGCCGCCGCGCGCAGCCGGGCGAACTTCCCCGCTGGCACCGTGCGCAGGTCGAGCCTGCGCATCGTGGCGGCCATCCCTGACTTAGCACCGATCGCGAGGGCGAACGCGTCGCCGGCCGAGCCGTCCCTGACCTCGCCGCCGAGCACGGACCGCCCGACGGCGGCGGCCCGTTCCGCGGCATGCCGCAGCAGGGTCCTGCCGACACCCGTCCGCCGCGCCGCCGGATCGACCACGATCAGCAGCTCCGCCCGGTCGCGGTTTTCCAGGTCAGGCAGTTCGAGGCGGTACCAGCCGACGACAGTCTCCGGCGCGGTCCCAGGGATGAACCAGGCCTCGGCCGGGTCGCCGGTAAAACCCTGGCGCAGCCAGGCGCTGAGCAGCCGCCCCTTCATCCGCGGCCCGTTCGCGTCGTCGATGTCCAGGGCCGCACTCCAGGCCGCCTGGCAGCCACGAAGCGCGGCGGTGTCCGCCGGATCCCATCGCACGATGCGCATTTCGCTAGTCAATCGCACCCCTCAGCGCAGTGCTACTAAACACGGGCCACCAAACAACGCTCAGCGCATGTTCGCGACGGGCATCTCGTAGAACCGCCAGCCCGGCTCGACCACCTTGTAGCCGAGCTGGTCATTGACCGCGATCATGTGCTCGTTGGTGGCCGCGTTGCCCGTCGCGATCCACTCAAGCTCCGGCTCGGCCGGCGCCAGCAGCTCGAGCATCGCGGTCTTCACCAGCAGTCCGAGCCGGTGTCCGCGATGCGACCTGATCACGGCGGTCAGCTGCTGGAATCCCCACTGGGGAGTCTCGGGATCGACGAGGACTTCGCTGAACGCGGCCATCTCCCCGGTCGTGTCACGGAACGCGGCCATGCTGTAGCCGCGCATCACGCCTGCTCGCACGCCAGTGCCCGTCCGCTCGCGGACCCGCTGGGCGTCCCAGATCTCCGGTTCCTCGTTCTCGCCGTGCGGCGCGTCGTTGAACGCGTTGAACACCTCGGCCAGCGGGCCGCAGTACTCGTCGGGGGTGACCCCGGTCCAGGACAAGAGGGAGTACCCGGCGGCGGCCTTCTCGGCCGACGCGCGCAGCGACGCGATCTTCCCCGGCGCGATCTCGCGCAGGTACTGGACGCGCCGGACCTCCTCCAGGTCAACCCGCGCCCCGACCGTCCGCGCGAACGGGTCGCCGGCGGTGCCCACGGTCGTCGAGGCGCTGAACAGGGACCGCCCGTTCGCCTCCGCCCGGCCGCCCTCGTGCCGCAGCAGCTCGCGCCCGATGCCGCGCCGCCGGACCGCCGGGTGGACCACCGGCCCGCCCGATGCCCGGTCCAGGTTCTCGAGGTCGGGCAGGTGCATCCGGTAGAACCCGTTGACCGCACCCGCGTCGTCAACGGCGCACCAGACCTCGCCGGGCGTCTTCTCCCAGCCCTCGCGGAGGTACAGGCCGAACGCCCCGCACGACGTCGGCGGCTCGACCGGCTCGTCGACCTTGTGGGCCGTGAGCATCACGTCGTAGCACGCCCGCACGGTCTTCTCGTCGGCGGGATCCAGCGGTTCGATGCGCATCCTCCAAGACAACCCCAGTGACCGCGTGAACGCCACCGGTTTTTAGCCCCCGGTGACGCTCCGTCAGCGGCCTTGCGCCCGACGAGCCGGTGGACGGGAAAAGTAACGATCAAGACGGTCAATCCCGTCCGATATATGCAGATAAATGATGATCTAAGCGGTCTGCGGCCCGAGCACGGTAGGCTGGGCGGCCGGCGCTCACTACCGAAGGGACGGACATGCTCATCATCTGGCTGTGCGTCATCTACCGGACGCTCGGCCGCGGGGTGTTCTTCTGCCGTCGCTGCGGCGGTGACCGCGACTACCGCCACCGGGCCGGCCGCCGGTACGTGACGATCTTCTTTATCCCGCTCGTCCCGCTGACGAAGACCGGCGCGCACGTGCAGTGCCTGACCTGCAAGACCCGGTATGTCACCGAGGTGCTGAAGGTGCCCACCACGGTCCAGATGCAGGTGGCGCTCGTCGCGGGGATGCGGGCGATAGTCGCCATCGTCCTGCGGGCCGGCGACCCGGCCAACCCGCTGTCCCGCCGCCGCGCCCTCGACGCCGTGACCGGCGCGGGCGATAACGGCTACGACGAGGACGCGCTCGAAGAGGACCTCGCCGAGCCGGCCGACACCGCCAGGATCAAGATCGGCGCGCTCGGCGCCCAGCTCCAGATCGAGGCGCGCGAGTGGTGCCTCGCCGAGGCGATCAGGATCGCGCTGGCGGACGGCCCGCTGACCGGAGCCGAGCGCGCCGCCGCGGAGCACCTGGCCGCCGCCCTCGGCATGACTCAGGCCCAGGGGATCGGCGTGATCGCCCTCACCGAGCAGAGTGTGTTATTCGCGAGTGGACGACCCCAACCCGGGCCGCCTGTTCGGGCTGGTATGCTCGTCCATGTTATGACGCACGAGCTGCTCCTCCTTAGCGGCCGCGGCGGGGGCCTATAAAGGCTGGCTCCCTCGTCGCGGGACCTAGGCGTGTCCGCTGGCCGATGACCGGACAACAC
Source organism: Trebonia sp. (assembly GCA_033854775.1). GTDB lineage: Bacteria > Actinomycetota > Actinomycetes > Streptosporangiales > Streptosporangiaceae > Trebonia. The sequence goes on along the minus strand of JAWWPV010000445.1, from coordinate 4,393 downwards.
CACCGCGAATCTCGAAGGACTTAGCAGCGATGACGCAGTCATTCTCCGGGAGCACGACCCCCGGTACCCCCAGGAACGACCGCTCGTATCCGTCCGTAGCCCCCGTTTACCAGCAGCCGAGCGGCATGCCGTGCCACCGGTACACCCCGTTCAAGCCGGTTGACCTCCCCGACAGGACCTGGCCGGCCAAGGTCATGACGCAGGCGCCGCGCTGGCTCTCCACCGACCTGCGGGACGGCAACCAGGCGCTGATCGACCCGATGTCCCCGACCCGCAAGCGGGCCATGTTCGACCTCCTCGTGAAGATGGGCTACAAGGAGATCGAGGTCGGCTTCCCGAGCGCGAGCCAGACGGACTTCGACTTCCTGCGGGAGCTCATCGAGGGCGACAAGATCCCGCAGGACGTCCGCATCTCGGTGCTGACCCAGGCGCGCGAGGACCTGATCGAGCGCACCGTCCAGTCCCTGGAGGGCGCGCAGCGCGCCACGGTCCACCTGTACAACGCGACCGCGCCCGTCTTCCGCAAGGTGGTCTTCCGCAACAGCAAGGACGAGACGAAGGCCCTCGCGGTCGAGGGAACCCGCCACGTCATGCACTACGCGGAGAAGATCCTCGGCGATGCCACCGACTTCGGCTACGAGTACTCGCCGGAGATCTTCATGGACACCGAGCTTGACTTCGCGCTGGAGACCTGCGAAGCGGTCATGGACGTCTGGCAGCCCGGCCCCAACCGCGAGATCATCCTCAACCTGCCGTGCACGGTCGAGCGCTCCACGCCGAACGTCTACGCCGACCAGATCGAGTGGATGAGCAGGAACTTCTCCCGCCGCGAGCACATCTGCCTGTCCGTGCACACGCACAACGACCGTGGCACCGCGGTCGCGGACGCGGAGCTCGCCGTGCTGGCGGGCGCGGACCGGATCGAGGGCTGCCTGTTCGGCAACGGCGAGCGGACCGGCAACGTCTGCCTGGTCACCCTCGGCCTCAACCTGTACAGCCAGGGCATCGACCCGATGATCAACTTCTCGAACATCGACGAGGTCCGCCGCACGGTCGAGTACGTGAACCAGCTGCCCGTGCACCCGCGCCACCCGTACGCGGGCGAGCTCGTCTACACCGCGTTCTCCGGCTCCCACCAGGACGCGATCAAGAAGGGCTTCGAGGCGTTCGACGCCGAGGTCGCGGCCGCGGGTGACCGGCCGGAAGACCACGAGTGGGACCTGCCGTACCTGGCCATCGACCCGCACGACGTCGGCCGCTCCTACGAGGCCGTCATCCGGGTCAACAGCCAGTCGGGCAAGGGCGGCGTCGCCTACGTGATGAAGTCCGGCCACTCCCTCGACCTGCCGCGTCGCCTCCAGATTGAGTTCTCCAAGCACGTCCAGGTCCGCACCGACGAAGAGGGCGGCGAAGTCAGCCCGGCCGAGATCTGGGCGACGTTCCGCTCCGAGTACCTGGCCGGCGGCTCGGTCGCGCTGCTCGGCCACCAGTCTTCTTCCGTCGTCGACGGCAAGCACAGGCTCGCCGCCGCGATCTCGGTCGACGGCGAGACGCACGAGATCGAGGGCACGGGCAACGGCCCGATCTCCGCGTTCTGCGCCGCCCTGGCCTCGGTCGGCATCGACATCCGCGTCCTGGACTACGCCGAGCACGCCCTCACCGAGGGCACCGACGCCCAGGCCGCCGCCTACGTCGAGGTCGAGACGGATGGCCAGGTCCTGTGGGGCGTGGGCATCGACACCAACACGGCGACCGCCTCGATGCGCGCGATCCTCAGCGCGGCCAACCGCTCCCGCCGCGGGTAACTCCGAGCAAGTCAAACTCAGGATCATCCCGAACGAAAGCGTGCTCCGCCTCCACCCGCAACATGGCTCTGGAGGCGGGGCAACGCGGCACGCGCGGCTCCGCCTTCCACTCGAAACCCGACCCAGAAGATGGTCGACGAGCCTGCCTACCCCGCGGCGTGCGGGACAATGGGAGGGTGCAAGGATACCGGGACGACGGGGTGGTGCTGCGGACGCAGAAGCTAGGCGAAGCGGACCGCATAATCACCCTGCTCACCCGGCACAACGGGCGCGTCAGGGCCGTCGCCAGGGGGGTCCGGCGCACCAAGTCACGGTTCGGGGCGCGGCTTGAGCCGTTCACGCACGTCGACGTGATGATCATCCCGGGGCGCACCCTCGACGTGATCACGCAGGCCGAGGCGATCCGGGCCTACGGCACCCCCCTGGTGAGCGACTATCCCAAGTACACGGCAGGGACGGCGATGCTGGAGACCGCCGAGCGGTTCACGCCGGTGGAGAAGGAACCCGCGATCCGCCAGTTCCTCCTGCTCATCGGCGGCCTGCGCGCCCTCGGCGATGCCATTGACCCCGGCACCCCCGCGGACGACGACGATCCTGGCGAGCCAGGTGCCCCCGCCGGTGACGGAGCGCCTGGTAACCCCGATAACCCGGCCGACGGGGGAGGACCCGGTAACCCCGATGACCTTAAAGGCGGGGGAAGGCCCGAGGCGACGCCCCGCGACCCCCGCATGGTCCTCGACGCGTACTTCCTCAGGTCGCTGACCTTCGCCGGCTATGCCCCCGCCCTGGAGGAGTGCGCCCGCTGCGGCACCCCCGGCACGCCGGTCACCGCAGGCATCCCAGGGAACGGCAGCACCCCAGGGAACGGCAGCAGCTCCGGGGACGCCAGCGCCACCAGGCCCCTCGTGGCGTTCGCCATCCCGGCGGGCGGCATGGTCTGCGCGGACTGCCGGCTGCCTGGATCGGCGTCGCCTGCGCCGCAGACGGTGGCGCTGATGGTCACGCTGCTGCGGGGCGACTGGGACGAAGCGATGCGGAGCGAGCGCAGGCACCGGGTAGAGTGCAGTGGCCTGGTGGCCGCGTACCTGCAGTGGCACCTGGAGCATTCGATCCGGTCGTTGCGTCATGTGGAGCGTGCTTGAGCAAGTCCCCCCGGTCGCGGGAGCCCCGCCCGGTGCAGCCGCCTTACCCGCACTCGAGCGGTATTCGCCCGCCGGAGATCCCTGGTGAGCTGGTGCCCCGCCACGTCGCGATCGTGATGGATGGCGACGGCCGGTGGGCGAAGGAACGCGGGCTGCCCAGGACCGAAGGGCACAAGCTCGGCGAGTCCGCCCTGATGGACGTGCTCATGGGGGCCATCGAGCTGGGCATCGAGTACATCTCCGCGTACGCGTTCTCCACGGAGAACTGGCGCAGGCACCCGGACGAGGTCGCGTTCCTGATGAGCTTCAACCGGGACGTGATCCACCGGCGCAGGGAAGAGCTCGCCGCCGCGGGCGTCCGCATCCGCTGGGCGGGGAGAAAGCCGCGGCTGTGGCGCTCCGTCATCAGGGAGCTTGAGGACGCGGAGCAGTTGAGCGAAGAGAACACCGTCCTCACGCTCCAGTTCTGCTGTAACTACGGCGGGCGGGCCGAGATCCTCGACGCCACGGCCGCGATCGCCAGGGACGTGGCGGCAGGCAAGATCCGCCCGGACAAGATCGACGAGGAACTTTTCCACCGTTACCTCGACGAGCCGGATGTTCCCGATGTCGACCTGTGGGTGCGTTCCTCCGGAGAGCAGCGGCTATCCAATTTCCTGCTGTGGCAGTCCGCTTATGCCGAGCTTGTGTTTCTCGATACGCTCTGGCCCGATTTCGACCGGCGGCATCTCTGGCACGCCTGTGAGATCTATGCCTCCAGGGATCGCCGCTTCGGGGGTGCGATCCCGAACTCCGTCGCTGGTCACTTGGCACCAGTTAGGTAACTGCGAGTAGCCAGCCGTATTCTGGGGAACGATGTCTTCGGGATGTGCTGGGATTGTGGGGCTGATTTCAGGCTGCTACGGTGCCCAGTCCCCTTATGGCCGTAAAAGGGCAGCGCTGCATAACAGAATGAACCATTTCCCCCGCATCGCGATGGGTTAGTCATATCTCCGAGGCGAATTCGGGGGGGAAGGCTCATCGGCGAACTCTGTTCTTTTTGACTTCGCCGACCCGGTGAAACCTCTGGGATTAGGACAAAAAGAACAGGGTTCGGACGCTACGCAAAAACAGGGGGACAGATGCGTCGCGCGATCGCGGCCACAGTTATCGGTGGGCTGGTGCTCGGCGGTGCGGTGGCTACGCCGTCCGTCGCCGCGGCACGCGGTGCGGTCAAGGCACCAGGCAAGGCGCATTCTGCCGCGCCCGCGAAGCCACGCGCTAGCAGCAAGGCCGCGCCGGGCAAGGCCGCCAGCAGTAAGCCCGCGACCAGGAAGGCAGCCTCAGGCAAGGCAGCCTCAGGCAAGGCAGCCTCAGGCAAGGCAGCCTCAGGCAAGGCGGCCTCAGGCAAGGCGGCCTCAGGCAAGGCGGCCTCAAGGAAGGCAGCCTCAAGGAAGGCAGCCTCAG
>JAWWPV010000444.1:0-2684 GCA_033854775.1 Trebonia sp. | reverse complement strand
GCGACCGGGGCCGCCAGGATCTTCAACACTCACGCCGTGCTGACCGTGGAGCTGCCCGACGGGCAGGCCCGCAGGACTTCCGCCAGCCCGGGCATTCCCGGCACGGTAAGGCGCGGCGGTCCTCCCGGGCTGGCGGGGCGGGTCGCTGACCTCGCGCTCGGTCCCCGGCAGGCCAGCGCGATCGAGGTCGTCCGCTCCGCCGACTGGCTCGGCATCGTGCCCGACAGCACGCTGCGCACCGACGTCTGCCTGGCCGTCGCGCGGACCAAGCCGGGCCGGCCGCCCGCGGCGATCGCGATCGACCGCGCTGGTGTCCCCGGTGACGAGGACATGCAGATCCTGAGCCAGCTCGTCCAGTCGGTCGCGCTTGGCGTGGAGGCGCTGCGTTCCTCCGCGGAAGAGCACCTGGTGGCGCTGACCCTGCAGCGGAGCTTCCTGCCCGCGGCCCTGCCCGCGATACCGGGAATGCTGATGGCGGTCCGCTACCTGCCCGCGAGCGACCAGGCCGAGGTCGGCGGCGACTTCTACGAGGCGCTGCCCTGGCGAGACGGGGTCCTTGTCGCCATCGGCGACGTGCAGGGGCACTCGCTGCACGCCGCGACCGTGATGGGGGAACTGCGGCACGCGCTGCGCGCCTTCGTCAGCGAAGGGCACTCCCCCTTGGCGATCACCGGCCTGGTCAACGAGGTGTTGCGACGCTTCCACCCCGGCATCATCGCCACCTTGTGCCTGGTGCTCGCCGACCCGGCGACCGGTGAGCTCACGATCGTCAACTGCGGGCACATGCCGTTGCTGCTCGTCGACGGCGCCGGAGCGCGGTACGTCGGCGAGGGAGGACTGCTGCTCGGCCTGGCCCGCCACGAGCAGCACGTCGAGACGGCCGTCCTGCCCGTCGGCGGCACCGCCCTGCTCTTTACCGACGGCCTGGTCGAGGACCGCAGGATCCTGCTCGACGACAACCTGGAGAAGTTGCGCGCCGTCGCGGCCGAGGCCGCCGGCGATGACGTTGAGGCATTCGCCAATCACGTGATGTCGGTCTTCGGACCCCGGGAGGACGACGTGGCGATGATCGCGGTCCGCAGGACGTTAGGAGCCCGCGTCCAGCGCTTCCTGGAGGCTCGCGTGCACCGGCATGAGGCGGCCGACACCGATCAGCTCGAGCACGCGGCGCACCGAGGTGGCCGGCGACACGGCCAGCCGCATCCGGACATCGCGCGCGGCGGCGCTCTCGTAGGCGTGCATGATCGCGTGCACGCCCGAGGAGTCACAGAAGACCGTCGACATCATGTCCGCTATCACGGTATCCACGCCGGGGGCCAGGACCGCGACCAGTTGCTCGTAGACCTGCTCGGAATTGGTGACGTCGATCTCGGGTGGCAGCACCACGACGACCGGCATGATCTGCGCCGCCTGATCATTCATGACTCAGTCACTCCTTCCGCAGCGATACTTCGTCATTTGTGCAGCTAGGTTACTGCCTAGCCTGCGGGGGGCGACCCCTCGCAAATTACAGTCCGACGACTGTCACCTGGGCGGGGTGCTCGACCGTGAAACGGTGGCGGATCGCTGACGACTCCCCGGGGGGCAGGATCAGGGTCCAGGTGAGCTCGCCCAGGTCATCGGTGCTTGCCGGGGCCGGGGTCGTCTCGCGGGGCCGCACCTTGATGTCGCCGTCGGTGGAGACGGGGATGTGGTCGTGGACGCTGACGGTGGCCTTGCGGTCGCGGTGGTTCTCCACCGTGATCTCGTAGGCGATGTCGATCGTCCTGGCGCTGCCGATGACGGCCTTGCTCGTGGTGCGGCGGCGCAGCTTGCGCTCGACCTTGATCTGGTCATCCACGCCGAGCTGCACCTCGAACTCCTCGCCGGGGGCGACGGAGTCCAGGTGCGTCTCCCCGACGAACTGCGAGCCGTGGAAGATCCGCGCCTGGCCGGGCAGCAGGAGGAGCGGGCCGTTGGTGACCGTGGCGCGCAGGTAGGCCTCCGGCGCGAGCACGGGGACCGTGAGGTAATCCAGGCTCGCGTCCGCCGCTGAGCTCGCGACCAGGCTCTTGTGCGGGCCGCCGTCGCTTGGCACGGCGAGCGGGCGGGCCACCGTGTAGACGAGCCCGGCGCCCGACTCGCTCTGGCCCGGCTCGGCGGTGAGCATCTTGGCCTCGGGGCGCGACGACTGGGGGACCCAGCCCGCCACGGCCTCCGCACCGAACGACTCCTCCGACGCTGGCCCCGCGGCCATCGGCATGGCCGCGCCCGCCGCCGAGCCGCCCCTCGCCATGAGGACGCGCGGCGGCTTCGGCCGTCCGATGTACCACGGGCTCAGCTCGGGCAGCGTCTGGCGCAGCCCCTGCCGCGTCGTGGACAGGACCAGCGTCACCTCCGGCCAGTCCTCGCCGGTCTGCTGGGTGATCTCCGCGAGGTAGGAGACCTTCAGCTGCTCGCCGTCCAGCACCAGGTCGTACAGCGGCCGCCAGGAGGCACCCGCCACGTGGTAGGTCACCTCGATCTCGGCCTCGGTGGCCGCCGCCGCCTCAAGCAGCACGCCGACCTCGGCGAACACGGTCCACTCGGCTGGCTGCTCCGCGCCGGCCAGGCGTTCCACCGCGGCGTCGAGCTCGCGCTGCGCGGCGCGCTTGCGCGCGGCGATCTCGCGCCGCCTGCCGAGCGCGGTGGCGGTGGACGCGGAC
>JAWWPV010000443.1:0-11346 GCA_033854775.1 Trebonia sp. | reverse complement strand
AGATCAGCTCCACCCCGGTCGGGTTCGTCACCGCGAAGAACTCCCCGATCGCCAAGGCACTGTCCGCCGCGGTCAACGAGCTCATCGCCAACGGCGACTACGCCAAGATCTTTGCCAAGTGGGGCGTCGGCGGCGACTTGATCACCAAATCCGTCCTCAACCCGGCCACCACCTTCTGAGAGGCCCCAGTGTCCCCACTGCACCTGGCCGTCGCGCTTGACGGCGCCGGCTGGCACCCGGCCGCCTGGCGAGAGCCGGACGCCCAGCCCGATCGCCTCTTCACCCCCGCGTACTGGGTCGGTCTGGCTCAGCAGGCCGAGCGCGGCCTGCTCGACTTCATCACCATCGAGGACGGGCTCGACCTGCAGTCCGATAACCGGTTTGGCCGCGACGAGCGCACCGACCGGGTCCGCGGCCGCCTGGACGCGGTGCTGATCGCGGCCCGGGTCGCGCCGGTGACCCGGCACATCGGGCTCGTGCCGACGGCGATCACCACGCACACCGAGCCGTTCCACCTGTCCAAGGCGATCGCCACGCTCGACTACGTCAGCGGCGGCCGCGCCGGCGTGCGCGTGCAGGTCGCCGGGCGAGCCGACACGGCGGCGCACTTCGGCCGCCGCGAGATCCGGCCGCTAAGCACCGGGCGGCTCGCCGATCCCGACGTGCAGCGGCTGGTCGCCGAGCACTTCGATGAGGCCGCCGACTACGTCGAGGTGCTGCGCCGGCTCTGGGACAGCTGGGAGGACGACGCGGAGATCCGCGACGTGGCCACCGGGCGCTTCATCTACCGGCACAAGCTGCACTACACCGACTTCGAGGGCCGCTGGTTCTCGGTGACGGGCCCGTCAATCACCCCGCGCCCGCCGCAGGGCCAGCCGGTGGTGGCCGCCCTCGGCCACGCCACCGTGCCGTACCGGCAGATCGCCCGCTCGGCGGACAACGGCTTCATCACCCCGCGCGACCGGGCGCACGCCGCCGAGATCGTGACGGAAGTCCGCACTGCGCAAGCCAACACGGGGCAAGCCAACGCGGGACAAGCCAACACGGGGCAAGCCGAAACGGGGCGGGACGGCGTGCACTTGTTCGGCGACGTCGTCGTGTTCCTCGACGACAGCGCCGCGGCCGCTCGTGCCCGCAGGGAGCGCCTCGACGAGCGGGCCGGCACTGGTTACTCAAGCACGGGGTACTCCAGCGACGCGTACATCTTCGCTGGCACGCCGGCTCAGCTGGCTGACCTGCTGCTGGACTGGCGCGAAGCGGGATTGACCGGATTCCGGCTGCGGCCGGCCGCGCTGCCGCACGACCTGGCCCAGATCACCGGCGTCCTCGTGCCCGAGCTCCAGCGACGCGGCGAGTTCCGCGCCGGCTACCAGGACGCCGGCTGGCCGGCCACCCTGCGGGGGCTGCTTGGCCTGCCCCGCCCGGTCAACCGCTACAGCCTCGACGTCGCGTGAAAGCCTCGGAAGGAAAGCGATCCCTGATGAGCAAGCCAACCAAGCAGATCCATCTCGCCGCGCACTTCCCTGGCGTGAACAACACGACCGTGTGGAGCGACCCGGCCGCGGGCAGCCACATCGAGTTCGACTCGTTCCGCCGCTTCGCCCAGGCGGCCGAGCGCGGCAAGTTCGACTTCATGTTCCTGGCCGAGGGGCTACGGCTACGCGAGCAGAACGGCCAGATCTACGACCTGGACGTCGTCGGACGCCCGGACACGTTTACGATCCTTGCCGCGCTTGCCGCGGTGACCGAGCACCTCGGACTGACCGGGACCATCAACTCGACGTTCAACGAGCCCTACGACGTGGCCCGCCAGTTCGCGTCGCTTGATCACCTGTCCGGCGGACGCGCGGCCTGGAACGTCGTCACCAGCTGGGATGCCTTCACCGGAGAGAACTTTCGGCGCGGCGGCTACCTCGCGCAGGGCGACCGCTACGAGCGGGCCAGGACATTCCTGCGCACCGCGGGCGAGCTGTGGGACTCCTGGCAGGGTGATGAGGTCATCGCGGACAAGGGCAGCGGCCAGTTCCTGAGCACCCCGGTACCCGGTGCTTTCGAGCACCACGACAAGTTCTTCGACATCGCCGGCCAGTTCAACGTCCCGCGCTCGCCGCAGGGCCGCCCGGTGATCTTCCAGGCCGGCGACTCCGACGAAGGACGCGACTTCGCCGCCGCGTCGGCGGACGCGATCTTCTCCCGGCACTCCACCCTCTCCGACGGGCAGGCCTTCTACACCGACGTTAAGGGCCGGCTGGCCAAGTTCGGCCGCACCCGCGACGAGCTGCTGATCCTGCCCGCCGCGACCTTCGTGCTCGGTGATACCGACGCTGAGGCCGCCGACATCGCCCGCGAGGTGCGCCGGGCCCAGGTGTCACCGCAGACGGCGCTCCGCTTCATCGAGCAGCTGTGGAACCGCGAGCTGCCGGACTTCGACGTCGACGGTCCCCTCCCCGCCTTCGACCCGGTGGTCAGCGAACCCCTCATCTCCAAGGGCCGCGCCAGCGTGCGGCAGTTCGCCAAGACCCGATCGCGCTCGCCAGCGAGTGGCGCGCCAGGGCCGAGGCCGGCCACCTGTCGGCCCGCGAGGTGGTCATCGAGGTGACCGGCCGCCAGTCGTTCATCGGCTCACCGCAAACCATCGCGCGGACGATCAACGACTTCGTCCAGGCCGACGCCTCAGACGGCTTCATCCTGGTCCCGCACATCACTCCGGCGGGCCTTGACCCCTTCGTGGACACGGTGGTGCCGCTACTCCAGGAGCTTGGCACGTTCCGCGCCGACTACACCGGGACGACGCTGCGCGACCACCTGGGGCTCGCCCCGCTGGGACGCCCAGGCGAGGCGACCGCCGCGAGGGTCGCCTCATGAGGTTCATCACCATCACGCTGATCGTGCACGCTCCGGACCCGGTCACCGGGGCGCAGGTCTCGACGGCGGACCGGTTCCGTGAGGTCATCGACAGCGCCCTGCTTGCCGAGGAACTCGGCTTCGACGGCTTCGGGGTCGGGGAACGGCACGAGCGGCCGTTCATCTCCTCCTCACCGACCGTGGTGCTAAGTCACCTCGCCGCGCTCACCAGCAGGGTTCGCCTCTTCACCGCGGTGACGACGTTGTCCCTGCTTGACCCGGTGCGGGCGTTCGAGGACTACGCGACGCTCGACCACCTCTCCGGCGGGCGGCTGGAGCTGATCATCGGCAAGGGCAACGGGGCCGCCCAGCGCGACCTGTTCCAGGTCACCCCGGAAGATCAGTGGGACCGCAACGCCGAGTCCTACGAGGTGTTCCGGCGGCTTTGGCGGAACAACAAGATCAGCTACAACACCAGGTTCCGGCCGCCGCTGGCCGCGGCCGAGGTATGGCCGCGGCCATTGCAGCGGCCGATCCGGATCTGGCACGGCAGCGCCACCAGCAAGGAGTCGGTGGACCTCGCGGCCCGCTATGGCGATCCGCTGTTCTCCGCGAACGTGACCAACCCGATCGGGCCCTACGCTGAGCTGATCCGCTACTACCGCGAGCGCTGGGCCCACTACGGCCATGACCCCGCCGGGATCGCGGTCGGCGCGGGCACCGCCGGCTACTACGCCGAGCGCAACTCCCAGGACGCCATCACCGCCTACCGGCCGGTGTTCGCGCACTACCTGGCATTTCAGCAGAAGCTTGGCGTGCGGCCCGTCTTTCCCACGCTTGAGGACTTCGTCGAGCGGTCCTCCGCGCTGATCGGCAGCCCGGCCCAGGTGATCGAGAAAGTGCACCGCTACCACGAGCAGTTCGGGCACAGCGTGCTGCACCTGCACGCCGACGCGGGGGGCCTGTCCGGACCGCAGCACCGGGCCAGCCTGGAGCTGTTCCAGTCCGACATCGCGCCGGTGCTGCGCCGCGAGATCCCCGACCCGCCATGGGGGTGGAGCGGCGGGCCGCTCGGTGACGACGCGGTGCCAGCCTCGGCGGCCCCGCTCGCGACCGGGGAAACGGCCAACGGCTCCGCTGCCGTCTCACCCGTCGCCACTACTGGCTGAGGAGGAAGCCCGCATGACCACCCCGCTCACCGTCTTGGACCTCGTCCCGATCTCCTCAGGGTCGACCGCGGCCCAGGCGCTGCGTAACAGCATCGACCTCGCGCGGCAGGCCGAGTCTCTCGGCTACACCCGTTACTGGTTTGCCGAGCACCACCTCAACCCTGGTGTCGCGGGCACCTCGCCGGCCGTGGTGCTTGCGCTCACGGCCGCCGCGACCTCTACGATCCGGCTCGGCTCTGGCGCGGTGCAGATGGGGCACCGCACCGCGCTGTCGACCGTCGAGGAGTTCGGCCTGCTCGACACGGCCTACCCTGGCCGCTTCGACCTCGGCCTCGGGCGCTCTGGCGGGCGTCCCCGCGAGCCGAAGGCGCCGGCGCTGGCGGGTGCAGGCACGGCCGCCGTGGTGGACGGCCGCACCACGAACGGGCTGCTGATTCCGCCCCGGTTCTCCATTGCGGGCCTGCTGAAATCGCCCAGGTTCGCGTTGCAGAAGACCCTGCTCCAGCTGCCGCGCGCGGAACCGCAGAACTACACGGAGCAAGTAGGCGACGTGCTCGCGCTGATCGCCGGCACCTACCGCTCCGCGGACGGTGAGGAAGCGCACGTGGTGCCGGGCGAGGGCGCGGCGCTGGAGATCTGGATTCTTGGCAGCAGCGGCGGGGAAAGCGCCGAGGTCGCCGGCCACCGGGGCCTGCGATTCGCCGCGAACTACCACGTCAGCCCAGCCACCGTGCTCGAAGCGGTCGAAGGCTACCGTGCCGCCTTCCAGGCCTCAGGCGAACTCGACCGCCCCTACGTCAGCGTCTCGGCCGACGTGGTCGTCGCCGGCAGTGAGGCGCAGGCTCGCGAGCTGGCGACCGGCTACGGGCTATGGGTCCGCAGCATCCGCACCGCGGAGGGTGCCATCCAGTTCCCCACGCCCGAGGAGGCCCGCCGCTACCAGTGGACCGGTGCCGACCGCGACCTGGTCGCCGACCGCGTCGACACTCAGTTCGTCGGCACCCCGCGACAGGTCGCCGACCAGCTCGAGCGATTGCGTGACGCCACCGAAGCCGACGAGCTGATCATCACCACCATCACCCACGACCACACCGACCGCGTCCGCTCGTACCAACTGCTCGCCGACGAATGGGCGAAACGATAACAGGGGCTCATTCGAAATGCTAGACATTTCCGTGGCCTATGTGTACTAAGAAGACCCCTGTCGCTAAGGGACTGGCGACGAGGGTCGCCCGCCCCGGCGAGGTCGCAACCACTCCGGGGCCTTCCCGCACGGTGCGGGGACCGCTGCGCAGCAAATGCGCGCGACGGTCACGTGCGTAAACGGCGGTTACGGCCTTGGAGGGCAGTGATGTGCCCTCGAATTCGCCAGCTCAGGACGGGCTGCGGCGGCGAAGAGAAGTCACCGGCGGTATGCCAGTCGGTCCCCGACAAGTCGACGGCGCAGCCTGCGGTCCGCAATCGGATGGCGAGTTCTTGCCTGCTCGCAACTGAGTTGCTAAGTCGGACAGTATGTCGGCCGAGCATGTCGCTGAAGTGCCGCATGCGCCCGAGTTCCGCCAAGACGACACGATCGGGAGCGCGGCCGAAAGCGAGACCCGCTTCAAACATCACGTTGGGACGTGACTGGAGTCCAGGGCGGATGTCGGGATCATCCTCCCCGTCCGCGTATTCGGGCCGCAGCGAGACAACCTCATCGGGGGTCCAAAGGACCACAACCGCCTGCGCCGCTTCTAGTGCGGCATCGATAACCTCGCTGATGTACGGGCTGGCCTTCCCGGTAGCGGCTATGGCCTGGTGCCATTCGATTGGACTCAGCCCGATAGATCGCAGGAACTCGAAGATGGCGAGGCGTGCGGTGCTGTTCCGGCCGTGCACCACGAAAACCAGCTGCGACCGCGAGGCTTCAGGCGGCTTCGGCACGTGCAGACAGTCCGCACGTCCGGTGATGCCCACTGGACCTGGCTGTCCAGGGAAGCCAGCAGGCCGTAAAGGCATGTCGCTCGCCGCCTGACAAATCGTGAGTAGCTGATATTCAAGATAACCGTCGCACATTGGATCGCGCAAGCTTGCACGCATAGAGTTGTGATTGAAGATCGGATACCTTGCGTGATTGGAGTTGCAACTGCTGTAGCGCAAGTACTAGTGTTGTTGTCACAGGTGCAACCGGACCCCAGATGTCGCTGAAAGGTATCCACGTTGCCCGCTTCGAAACCGCCGTCCGCGCGAGGTCGCCAGCTCGCGGCGGAGCTGCGCCGACTCCGGGAAGCTGCGACGCTGACCGGCGATGACGTCGCGACCAGGCTCAAGTGGTCGGCGTCCAAGGTCTCGCGTATAGAGACCGGGCGCAGCGCGGTGTCGGCGGGCGACCTGCGAATGCTGCTTGACCTCTACGAGGTCACGGGCTCGGTACGGGACCGCCTGACTGAACTTGGCCGTACCGCCGCGCAGCGAGGCTGGTGGGATGCCTTCGGAGACATCCTGGGGTCCGGCTACTCGACGTTCCTCGCATTGGAAGACGATGCGGAGTCCGAGCGCTTCTACGCCCAAATGATAGTGCCTGGCATACTGCAGACTGAGCGGTACGCGGAGGAGATCATGCGCGAGGGCCTGTTCACCGCGCCGCCAGGGGAGATTGTCCGGCGGGTCCAAGCGCGCATGACACGACAGAGACTACTTACCAAGAATGATCCTCTTGAGCTAAGTGTAATCCTAGACGAAAGCGCACTCCGGCGCCGTGTGGGCGGGGGTGACGTGATGGCCGGCCAACTCTCCCACTTGATCGACATAGCTGAGCTGCCAAATGTAGGGCTCCAGGTCCTGCCTTTCGCCGGCGGGGCGCACATCGCCATGGACGGTTCCTTCGTGGTACTCCGCTTCCCTGGGCCTGTCCCGTCTTACCTGGTTTACCTAGAGCATATGACGGGCCAGCTTGTCATCGAAAATGAAGGCGAGGCCTATCACTACGCGCTTTCCTATGATCGGCTGCGTGGGCTGGCCCTCGAACCAGAAGATTCAATCAGCTTTATCGCTCAAATTGCTCGCGAAATGAACAACTAGGAATGGGGAATCCGACAGTGCAGGAACCCGCGATGCGGAACGTTTCCTTTCGAAAGAGCAGCTACAGTAACGCGTCGGGAGAGTGCGTGGAGGTCGCACCTTTCCCGCCGCGACTGGTGGCTGTCCGGGACAGTAAGGACGCGGGTGGCTGCTGGCTATCCTTCACCGCAGACGGGTGGCAGGAGTTCGTCAGCCAGGTGCGGGGAGGCCATAGCCCGGCAAATTGAGTTGCGGTGGCGCGCGGGTGACCCGCAGGATCTCCTAGCAACTTAGGCTAAAACCATTTACGCCCTGGTTATGGCCGGTGCTCGTAGCTGTCGGGCTGGTGGCGGAGGGCGAAAATCGCCGCCTGGACGCGGTCTTGCAGGCCGAGTTTGGTGAGGATGCTGCTGACGTGAGTCTTGACGGTCTGCTCGCCGATCGACAGGTCCCTGGCGATCTGCCGGTTGCTGTGCCCGCGGGCGATCAGCCGCAGCACCTCGCGCTCGCGCGGTGAGAGTGGCTGGAGCGGGTCCGGCGGCGACGGGCGGCGGAGCGCCTTGGTGAGCCGGGTCAGCAGCTCGGGGCTGAGGCTGGCGGTGCCGGCGGCCGCGTCGCGGATGGCGGCGATGACTGCCTCAGCCGGGGCGGTCTTAAGCAGGTAGGAGGTCGCGCCGGCGTGCATGGCGCGGACGAGGTGCTCGTCGTCGGTGGCGGAGGTGAGCACGACGACGGCGGGCCGGCGCGGCACGTCGCGCAGCGCGGCAATCACGGCGTGCCCGTCAAGTTCTGGCATGTACAGGTCGAGCAGCAGCACGTCCGGGCGGGTGGCGGCGACGACGACCACCGTCTGCCTGCCGTCTCCGGCCTCACCGACGACTTCGACGTCTGGTTCGTGGCCGAGCAGGTAGCACAGCCCGTCCCTGACGACGCGGTGGTCGTCGGCGATCACCACCCGGATCGTCATGGCACCGGTACCCAGACGATGATCGCCGCGCCGCGCCCGGGCGCGCTGTCGATGTCCACGGTGCCGCCGAGTTCGGCGACCCGGTCACGGATGTGGGCCAGCCCAGAGCCGGTGTGCGCGGCGGCCGGGTCGAAGCCGGTGCCTGCGTCGCGCACGGCAAGCTCGACGTGCCCGTCCTGGCGGGACATAGACACGGCAAGCCGGCGGGCGTTGCCGTGCCTGACGGCGTTGGCGCACGCCTCCTGGGTGATGCGCAGCAGCGCGTGCTCGACGGGCGCGGGGACGGTGACGTCGACCAGGCTGGCGTCGACGGCGACGCCGAGCCGGTCCTGGTAGGCCGCGCAGATCTCCTGCAGGGCCGGCGCGAGCCCGGCACCGTCCAGGCTGGCCGGGCGCAGCTCGGCCAGGAGCGCCTGCATGTCGCGCAGCGCCTCTTCGCTGATGCGCTCGATCGCCTGCGCCTGCTGATCGCCCGGGTCGGCCCTGCGCATCCCGGCGGCGATCATCCGCAGCGCGAACAGGTGCTGGGAGATCGCGTCGTGCATCTCCCGCGCGAGCCTGGCCCGCTCCACGTCGCGCGCGTCGCCGGCGGCTCGCTGCCGTTCGGCGGTAAGCGCAGAGCCGAGCTGCCGGGTCATGGTGGTGAAGTTCGCCTCAAGCCGACCGACCTCGTCCCGGCCGGAGGCGGGCAGGGTCACGGTGTAGTCGCCGTCGGCGACCGCGACGGTGGCTCGTTCCAGGCGGCGTATCCGGCGGACGAGCCGCCATGAGGTCAGCAGCCCGAACAGGACGCCGACCGGCAAGACGGTGATGAGTAGTGCCGCGGGGGGCAACAGCAGCAGCCAGCGGGTCTCGCCGAGCTGACCAAGCTGACGCCAGGCGCTGACGGGGTTGATGAACCCGGGCGACCACGGTGCCTGGACGTAAACGTAGGCGATCCGGCGCGGCGCGGCGGCCGACGGCTTGCCGATGTCGGCGTGGCCGGGCGGCCAGGAGACGACGAAGAGGACGCTGCCGTGCCGCGTGTTGAACGGCGCGAACACGCCGTTGCTCTTGATGGAGGTCACGTTGGCCGGCATCGCCGGGTCCGCGAGTTCGCCGGCCGCGGCGCTTCCTGGCGGGAACCTGGATGGCGCGGAGGACGCGAGCACCGAGCCGTCGGCGCCGACCGCCACGACCGCGGTGATCGCCTGGTCACCCTGGATCGGGCCGGTGATCGCCGGAACGTCCAGCGTGCCGCCTGGGTTGATCGTGGCCTGGCCCTGCCGCGCCGGCGCGCCCGGGTCGCCGAGCACGGTTCCGGCCGGCACGCCGCCGGGATAGCGCTGGGAGAGCTGCTGGCCGTAGCTCTTCGCGAAGGCGTCGACCTGAGCCTGCAACTGGGCGCCGTTCACCAGCGGTAGTACCTGGAAGCCGAGCACGAGCGCCTCGACAAGCAGCACGACGACGAGCGTGACGACGATGTAGGAGGCGGTCAGCCGGGCCGATAGCCCCCATCCCCTGCGCCGCTTACGGTCCAGCACACCTGCAGGCTACTTCGCGTGACAACTCCGTTGTATCCCTCCAGCGAGGGACCCGCGCTAACCCACGCGCGTGATGCTTTCGCCGCCGTCGGCCGGCACGCTGGCTGCCATGAACCGACAGTCACCGGCGCGAATCGTAGCCGTCACATCCGCCATGGCGACCGCCTTGCTGGCGGTGGCGTGCAGCAGCAGCCCGTCATCCACGGCGTCCGCGGGCTCACCGAGCGCGGGGTCAACGGCCGCCAAGGCGGTCGCCTACACCCAGTGCATGCGTTCCCACGGGGTGCCTGAGTACCCCGACCCGGACAGCAGCGGACAGCTGCAGAAATTCGGCTCGGGGCAGCAAGTCGGGGTCAGCGATGCCCAGCTCACCACGGCGAGTAATGCCTGCCAGAGCCTGTGGCCGTACCAGGCGCTGACCCAGGCCCAGCAGCAGCAAGAGCTGACCGAGGACCTGAAGTTCGCCCAGTGCATGCGCTCCCACGGGGTGCCGACCCTCCCCGACCCCGTCGCCACTAATGGACAAGTGGAATTCGTGATAAGCGTCAGCAAAGACGGCTTTAACCCGCACTCACCGCAGATTCTCGCCAAGGCCCGCGCATGCCAGCACGTGCTGCCCGCGGGCGCGCAGCTGCCGTCGGCGGTGACGACACCGTGAAAGGCGTCGCCGAAAAGGCCACGCAGGCGCGGGCCCCTGGTGCCGCGGAGGCAAGGGGACCGCGCGGCCGTGGCCGCTGGGTCGCCGTGGGCATCGTGATCGTGGTAGCGGCCGGGGCGGTGTCGGCGTGGCGGGCCGGGGTGTTCTCCCCGGCCGCCTCGTCCGGGACCGGGCAGGGGGCGCCGCCGCCGGCGACCCAGGCGGTGACCAGGCAGGACCTGTCGGCGACCACGCCCGTGACCGCGACGCTCGGGTACGCCGGGTCCTATCCGGTGACCGGGCAGGGCGGCGGGACGCTGACCTGGCTGCCGTCGGCCGGGCAGGTCATCCGGCAGGGACAGGCGCTGTACCAGACCGGCAACGGCAGCCCGGTGGCCCTGCTGTACGGCAGCGTGCCGGACTGGCGGGCGCTGGATGAGGGCGTGTCCGGCGCGGACGTGTCCCAGCTCAACCACGACCTGGTGCGGCTCGGCTACGCCGACCGCGCGGACGTCGTCGCGCTTGGCTGGGATTACTACTCGTGGGAGACGGCCTACGGCGTGCGGCTGCTGGAAGAGCACCTGGGGGTCTCTAACCCGCCGGGGTCGCTGTCGCTTGGGCAGGTGGTGTTCGAGCCCGAGGCGCTGCGGGTCGCCCAGGTGACCGGCAGGCTGGGCGACCCGGCGTCCGGTCCGGTGCTGGCCGCGACGTCGGACCGGGAGGTGGTCACGATCCCGCTTGACGTCTCCCAGCAGTCGGAGGTGAAGGCGGGTGACGGTGTGACGGTGACGCTGCCGGACGGGACGACGACGCCGGGCGTGGTCGCCTCGGTCGGCACGGTAGCGACCACCTCGTCCGGGTCCGGGCAGGGTCAGAGCCCGACCACGACGATCCCTGTGACGGTCGCGCTGACGCACCCCTCGGCGGCCGGGGCCCTGGACCAGGCGCCGGTGACGGTGAACATCACCACGGGAAGCAGCCCGGGCCCGGTGCTCGCGGTGCCGGTGACGGCGCTGGTGGCGCAGTCCTCTGGGGGGTACGTCGTGGAGGTCGTCGGCCAAGGGGGCACGCGGCGCTGGGTGCCGGTGACGGTTGGTCCGATCTTCGACGACAGCTCCGGCCTGGTGCAGGTCACCGGGGCGCTGGCCCCGGGCCAGCGCGTCGTGG
>JAWWPV010000442.1:0-6709 GCA_033854775.1 Trebonia sp. | reverse complement strand
GCCTAACTCTCGGCGGGAACGGGATGCCCGCGCCCCAACGGACCCACCACGGGGGACTGCGTCCGTTTGGGGCGCTGCTGAACCAGCCGTCCAGCCCGCCGCAGCCAGCGGGCCGGTCCGCTGTCGGCCAGCTCCTTACGGCCGGCCGAGGGCACTGCCCCGGCCGCCAAGAGATCGGCAACCGGGCCCGAATGTCGGTGGCGCGTGGCAGGATGCCGAGACGACCGTCGGCCATCAGGCTCGGCGGCCCGGGGGACAGGCGGAACGGGAGTCAGCATGAGGGACGCGGGATGAAGTTCACGGTGGAGCGCGACGCGCTCGCGGAGGCGGTCGCCTGGGTGGCGCGGGCGCTGCCGACCAGGCCGGTGGTGCCGGTACTCACGGGGCTGCTGCTCAGCGCCGACGTCGGCGATCAGCCGGGTCAGCCGGGGGCCGGATTCCTCACCTTCTCCTGCTTCGACTACGAGGTTTCTGCGCGGGTCAGGGTCCCGGCCGAGGTGGCGGAGCCCGGCACTGTCCTCGTGCCTGGCCGTCTTCTCGTGGAGATCGTCCGCTCCCTGCCGCAGCACCCCGTTGAGTTCGGTGACGACCCGGACGGCGTGTCCGTGACCTGCGGCGACGCGGCGTTCATGCTGACGCCGCTGCCGCTCGCCGAGTACCCGGAGCTGCCTGAGCTGCCGGAGCTGGCGGGCACGGCGGACGGCGGCGCGCTTGCCGCGGCGATCGGTCAGGTGACCCCGGCCGCCAGCCGTGACGACACGCTGCCGATGCTCACCGCTGTTAACGTCGAGTTTGACGGTAAGACGATGACGCTCGCCGCGACGGACCGCTACCGGCTCGCGGTCAGGGACCTGGACTGGAGCCCCGCGCCCGGCGCGGGTGACCAGGGCAGGATGGCGCTCCTCGTGCCGGCCAGGGCCCTGAGCGACGCGGCCAGGATGATGAGCCACGGTACGGAGGTCCGGGTCGTGCTGCGCCACGGCGGCGACGGGCCGGGTGCCGCGCAGGACGGGGGCGGCGCCGTGGCGGCCGAGGCCACGATCGGCTTCGAGGCCGGCGAGCGCAGGCTGACCACCCGGCTGCTGGCCGGCGAGTTCGTCCGCTACCGGTCGCGCTTCCCCGAGGAGTTCGGCTGCACCGCCGACCTGCCCGCCGACGCGTTCGCTGAGGCGGTGCACCGCGTGGCGCTTGTCGCGGAGCGCGGCACCCCGGTCCAGCTCACGTTCGGTCCCGGCCGGGTCACGATCGCCGGGGCGACGCAGGGCCAGGCCAAGGCGAAGGAGTCGGTGCCCGCCGATTTCTCCGGCGACGAGCCGTCAATCGCGTTCAGCCCGCAGTACCTGCTCGACGGGGTAGTAGCGGCCACCGTGGCACAGCCAGGAGAGGCCGCCCCCGAGGCCGCGCGGGTCAGGCTGCGCTTCACGAGCGCAACCAAGCCGGCGGTGATAACGTCCGCGTCCGCCGCGAGGGACGACTTCAGGTACCTGGTAGTCCCGCAGCGCTTGCTGTGAGGCTAGGGCCCCACCGGCGACTGAGGCCCGCCAGGCTGAAGCCCGCCATGTTGGACGAAGTGGTTGTACGTTCCCGGCGGGCTGTAGGGGCCGACGTGATAGTAGCCGTGCCTGGCGAACAGCAACGCGGTGAACAGCCAGATCAGCATGGCGAGCAGCAGCAGCGAGAGCGCGGCGACCCGGCCCGCCCGGTCAGTCGGCGTCGGCGGCGCCTGCGGTCCCCTGGTCTGGAAGCCCGCCACGGACGAGCGCGTCCCGTGCCAGTGTCTGTCGCCCATGCCGTAGGGCGCGCCAGCGGGGAAGCCGGTCGGCCCCCAGCCGCCGCTCGTCCTGCCGGGTCCCGTGCGCCACTGGATCCGCCCGAGTCCAGGCAGGTCAGCCATGACCCGGGTGAGCTGCCCGAACGTCTTCGACGAGAACACCGCGTCGAGGCGCTCGTTCAGCTCATCAAGGCTCAGCCGTCCAGCCGCGTAGTGCTCACCAAGGTCCGCCGCCGCAGCGTCGCGTTCCGCGTCCCCAATGCGCAGCGCGTGCGGGCCTCCCCGTGGCCGCGGCGGCTCGCCGCCGGGAAAGGGAGCGTAATAACGCATCGCCATGCACTTCCCGTTTCTTCGGAAGTTCGGTCCCTTCCACGATAAGTCGCGGACAGGGATTTTGTCTCCCGGGGGGGCGAGCAAGTGCTGACGGGCTGCTAGCGGCGACGACGGCGGGGGCCACCGCCGCGGCCGCCACGCATCCGGCGCCTGCCGAAGATCATGAACAGCAGCCGCCGCAGCAGCGCGAACGCGGCGAGGATCAGCACGATACCGAACGGCCGCCCCGTCCCGATGCCGAATACCCCGAGGATCCCGACGATGAACAGCACCCAGAGCAGGACGCTTGCGGTCACGATCCTGCCGATGCTGCGCCCCGCGGAGGCCTGCCAGGCGTTGCCGCGCGGCTGCCAGCCGGAATGAGCGTCAGAAGCGCCCGGGCCCGGGCCCTGAGCCCCCGGCCCGAAGGACCCGTACGCCTGGCCGGCCCCTGAAGCGCTCGCGCTCGCCCACCCGTGCCCGCTCGACGGCAGGTCGGTGAAGGGCGCGTTCAGGTCGGCGCGCGTCTTGGCGGCGAACACCGCCGTGAGCCGGTCGTCCAGCTCGTCTTGATTGAGCCGCCCGCTGGCGAAGTGCTCGCGTAGCTCGGCCGCCGCGGCTTCCCGCTCGGCGTCACTGACCCGCATCTCATATTCCGCAGCCACATCGCCCTCCGAAACCCACTGCCCTCAGAAGCCCGGTGCCTCGCGTGCCGGCCCGAGCGATATTGAGTCCACGATATATCGCGTATCAATCGATAGCAACATTCCGGCCCGCCCCCAACGGACCCAACGGACCCGGCGACGACCGACGACCCGTCTCCCGGGTAAGTCAGCCGGGTTAGTTGAGGAAGTAGCTCGCGCCGCCGTTCTGCGTGTTCGTGACGAGCGCGAAGATGGTGACCGGGCTCGCGTGCGCGAACTTCAGCGTCAGCTGGATGTCCTTGCCGTCGTGCATCGGGGCCGCGCCGGAGATCAGCAGGTGATAACCGTTCGGGATGAGCTGCGTGGTCGCGTCGGCGGGGATCGGTATCGACGTCACTGTGTGCATTATCACGGCGCTCTGGTCCTTGCCGTCGGGAGCGCGCAGCTGCACGGTACCGCCGACGTTGGTGGACACCGACATCAGCGAGTCGGCGCCCCCGTTGTTCCTGATGTCCAGGTAGCCGACGGTCGACCGCCCCGTGGACGCGGGCTGCTGCACGTACGCGCCGGTCGGGATGATGCCCGCCCCGCCCGCGTGATTACGCGAAGAGCACCCGGCGGTCCCGGCCACGATCACCGCGGCCGCGCCAATAAGGCCAAGAGTCCTGGGGAGCGCTTTCACGCGCAACAGCGTATCCCCAGGCGCGGACACCGCCGCACCTGGGGACAGCGCCTTGAGCGCGAGGTCAGCCCGAGTAGCCAAGCGCCTTGTTCGCCGCGATGGCGTACGAGTTCGTGTAGGTGGCGGGCAGGTTCACCGGCCCGGTGATGACGCCGGCCAGCTTGCTGATCGCCATGATGGTGTTCGGGCCGTCGGCCGGCATCAGCCCGTCCGGCAGGAACTGGGTCTTGTCGGTGGCCAGGGTGGAGATGTACACCGACTTGGTGACCAGGGTGTTGCTCACGAAGCTCTGCGGCAGCACGTTGGCGACGTCGGCCGAGCTGTGCGTGGCGAGCCAGTGCATGGTGGCGACGAGCGCGTCGACGACCTTCTGCACGGTCGCCTTGTTGGAGTCCACCCAGCTGCTCAGCGCGAGCACCCCGGCGGTCGGCGTGAAGCCGCCCAGCCACTTCTTGACCCCGGCGGTGGTGGTCAGGTCGAAGGCCGGGTAGCCGACGCCGAGTTTCTCGATCGCCGCCACCGTCGGCTGGGTGGTCATGCCGCAGAGGATCTTGTGGTTCTGCAGTGCGGCGACCATGGTGGAGCCGTCGCCCGCCCCGATCCGGGTGTAGTCGCCCTTCTGCAGGCCGTTCCGGGCGGCCAGGTACTGGGTGAGCTGGTCGGTGCCCGACCCGAGGTCGGTGACGCCGATCGTCTGCCCCTTCCACTGGGTCGGGGACGTGATGTGGGTGCCGGTAGCGCACATGATCCGCTCGCCGGGCGACCCCGACAGCTGCGCGACGTCCACCACCGACTTGCCCTGGAGCTGGAAGTTGATCGTGTGCACGTACCAGGCGCCAGCCATGTTGACCTGCCCGGACGCCATGGCCGTCTCCGCGCCGACGCCGCCGGACACCTCGTTGGACAGGACCATGTTGACGCCGTACTTCTTGTAGTAGCCCAGGCTCTGCGCGAGCTGGTACGGCAGGTAGATCTGCTTGTTGATGCCGCCGACCATCATGGTGACGGTCGGCAGGGCGTTCGAGCCGGACGACCCGCCGCTGGCGGCGGGCGCGCTGCTGCCCGATGAGCAGGCGGCCACGGTGAGCGCGGTCGCGCAGGCGGCCGCCAGGGCGGCCAGCGAGCCTCTTCTGAGACCGATTCTGGGCATGGTGCTACTCCTCAGTGAGTGTTTGCAGTGAGAGGAAGTGACGAGAGAAGGAACGCGGGCAGCGCTCAGATTGCGGAAGCCTCGCTCGACATCTGCGGCCGCCAGGCCAGCAGGCGCCGCTCGAGCAGGCTGATCAGCCACTCGGCGACCAGCGCGATCAGGCCGATGATGATCATGCCGGCGAAGATGCCGTCAGTGTTGAAGTTGTTCTGCGAGTCGGTGATGAGCACGCCCAGGCCGTGCTGGGCGCCGAGCACCTCGCCGACGATCGCGCCGATGACGGCGAAACCGAACGCCACGTGCAGCGAGGCGATGATCCAGGTCATCGCGGACGGGAGGACCACGTTGCGTATCACCTGCATCCGCGACGCGCCGAGGACGCGCGCGTTGTTGACCAGGTTCCCGTCCACCTCGCGGACGCCCTGGTAGGCGTTGAAGAAGACCACGAAGAAGACCAGGAACGCGGCCAGCACGATCTTCGACGAGATGCCGAGCCCGAGGACGATCACGAAGAGCGCGCCAAGCACGATCCTGGGCAGCGCGTTGACCGCCTTGATGTAGGGGCTGAGCACTTCCGACAGGAACCGGAACTGGCCGAGCAGCACGCCGACCACGATGCCGGCCGCCACCCCGATGAAGAACCCGAAGATGGCTTCCTCCATGGTGGTGTAGATCTGCAGCCAGATCGAGCCTTGGTTGGTGCCGTGCTGCACCCACTGCCAGGCGGTGCGCACGATCCCGCTGGGCTGGCCGAAGAAGAACGGGTCCACGATCTTCAGCGACGTGAACAGCTGCCAGCCGCCGAATACGAGGACGAGCACGACGACCTGGGCCACGAGGATCGCGAGTCTGCGGCGGGTCATGACCGGACCGCCTCGACCGCGCCCGCCGGGCTGCCCGCCGGGGCCGAGGTCCGGGCGTAGGCCCGGGTCACCTCGTCGCGCAGCGACTCCCAGATCTGGTGATGCAGCTCGGTGAACTGCTGGCCGAACCTGATCTCCTGCACCGAACCGCGCGGCCGCGGCAGGTCGATGTCGAACACCGCCTTGACCGTGCCTGGCCCGGCGGTCATCACCACGACCTTGTCGGCGAGCGCGATCGCCTCCTCCAGGTCGTGCGTGACGAAGATGACCGACGGCTTCGACTGGTCCCACAGGGTCAGCAGCTCGTTGGACATGATCGCCTTGGTCTGCACGTCGAGCGCGCCGAACGGCTCGTCCATCAGCAGGATCGACGGCTCGTTGATCAGCGCCGCGGCGAGGGCCACCCGCTTGCGCATGCCGCCGGACAGCTGGTGCGGGTGGCGGTCCTCGAACCCGGCCAGGCCCACCATCCGCACCCAGTCCCTGGCGTCGGTGAGCGCTTCCTTTTTGGGCACGCCGCGGAACAGCGGCCCCATCGCGACGTTGCCGAGCACCGTCTTCCACGGCAGCAGCGCGTCGGTCTGGAACATGAAGCTGGTGCCGCGGCCGATGCCGGTCACCGGTTCCCCGCCGACGGTCACCAGTCCCTCGCTCGCCCGGTCAAGCCCGGCCACCAGGGTGAGGGTCGTGGATTTCCCGCACCCCGACGGCCCGACCACGGCGCAGAACTCCCCGGGCTCGACCGTCATCGTCACGTCACGCAGGGCGGTGAACGGGGTGCCACCCGGCGTTTGGAATCGTTTGGTGACCCCGGACAACTCGATCCGGTGGTCACGTGATGTGTTGGATCGCACAAACCAGGAAGCTAACGACGACCGTGACCGCCGTCACTATTGCGCTCAATCCCCGCCGTAAAACGCTCTGTGCGCCTTTAGCGCATAACGCTCGCCGCCGGCCAAGCAGCCAGCACGGCAGTCACGCTATGTCCTCCTCGCTAACGGACCGAAAAGGTCGCGGCGGAGCGGCCCGTGCGCGGCCAGCGGACCGCCGTCCAGCGTCCCCGTCACGAACGTGCCGATTCCCGGGCGGGCCGCCACGAGTCCCTCGTACTCCAGCTCCCGGTAGGCCTTGAGCACCGTGTGGCATGTCAAGGAGCTCCAGATCACGGGCCTGCGGGGAGGGCGGCCGGCGAGATCGCTCGTTCTGCGGGTTTTGCGCGTTATGCTCGCTGAGCTTCGCCTTCATCACTCATTGTCCGGTTGTTACACTGCGGAAAACTTGCTGGCA
>JAWWPV010000441.1:0-6302 GCA_033854775.1 Trebonia sp. | reverse complement strand
AGGAGTACTACGGCTCGGTGATCCCGGCCGGCGACAACAAGTTCGCCGCGCTGAACACCGCTACCTGGTCCGGCGGGTCCTTCATATACGTGCCGAAGGGCGTGCACGTCGAGATCCCGCTGCAGGCCTACTTCCGGATCAACACCGAGAACATGGGCCAGTTCGAGCGCACGCTGATCATCGTCGACGAGGGCGCCTACGTGCACTACGTCGAGGGCTGCACCGCGCCCATTTACAAGAGTGACAGCCTGCACTCCGCGGTCGTCGAGATCATCGTCAAGAAGGACGCCCGCTGCCGTTACACGACCATCCAGAACTGGTCGAACAACGTCTACAACCTCGTCACCAAGCGGGCGGTCGCCTACGAGGGCGCGACGATGGAGTGGATCGACGGCAACATCGGCTCCAAGGTCACGATGAAGTACCCGGCCGTCTACCTGATGGGCGAGCACGCCAAGGGCGAGACGCTCAGCGTCGCGTTCGCCGGCGCGGGCCAGCACCAGGACGCCGGCGCGAAGATGGTGCACTGCGCGCCCAACACGTCGTCCACGATCGTCTCCAAGTCGGTCGCCAGGGGCGGTGGCCGCACCAGCTACCGCGGCCTGATCAACGTGCAGGAAGGCGCCACCCACTCCAAGTCCACGGTCAAGTGCGACGCGCTGCTGATCGACTCGATCAGCCGCTCGGACACCTACCCGTACAACGACGTCCGCGAGGACGACGTCGAGATGGGCCACGAGGCCACCGTCTCGAAGATCTCCGCGGACCAGCTGTTCTACCTGATGTCCCGCGGCATGACCGAGGACGAGGCGATGGCGATGATCGTCCGCGGCTTCGTCGAGCCGATCGCCCGCGAGCTGCCCATGGAGTACGCGCTTGAGCTGAACCGGCTGATCGAGCTGCAGATGGAAGGGGCGGTCGGCTAAATGTCAGCGCTTGCCGGCGCGGTCGAGACCGCGCCTGTCTCCAGCCTGCACTCGGTCGGGTCCGCCAACCCCGACGACTTCGCGGTCCCCACCGGCCGCGAGGAGGAGTGGCGGTTCACCCCGCTGAACCGCCTGCGCGGGCTGCACAAGGACGCGGCCTTCACCGGGGCGGTCAACGTCACGGTCGAGGCCGCCCCCGAGGTGACCGTCGACAAGCTCGACCTGTCCGAACGGGGGCGGCTGGCACCATCGGTCCTCCCGTTCGCGGCGATGGACCGGGTCAGCGCCCGGGCGTACGCCGCCGCGGTCAGCGCCACCGTCATCTCCGTGCCGAAGGAAGCGGTCGCCTCCGCGCCGACCTACGTCCGCGTCACGGGCAACGGGACGGATGCCGCGGCCGCCGGGCACCTGATCATCGACGTGCAGCCCTACGGCCGGGCGACGGTGGTCATCGACCAGACCGGGTCGGCGACCTACGCGAACAACGTGGAGATCCACGTCGCCGACGGCGGCGACCTCACGGTCGTCGTCCTCGCCGACTGGGCCGACGACACTGTCCAGGTCGCGCAGCACGTCGCGACCCTCGGCCGGGACGCGCACCTCGCCCACTTCGCGGTCACCCTCGGCGGGTCAGTCGTCCGGCTCTCGCCGACCGTCAGGTACGCGGGCCCCGGCGGCGACGCCGAGCTGCACGGCATCGCGTTCGCCGACGCGGGGCAGCACCTGGAGCACCGGCTGTTCGTCGACCACGACACGCCGAAGTGCCGCAGCCGTGTCGGGTACAAGCACGCGCTGTCCGGCGACGGTGCGCGCACGGTCTGGATCGGCGATGTGCTGATCCGCCCGGAGGCCACCGGCACCGACACCTACGAGTACAACAGGAACCTGGTGCTCACCGACGGGGCGCACGCCGACTCGGTGCCGAACCTGGAGATCCTCACCGGCGAGGTCGTCGGCGCCGGGCACGCCTCGACCAGCGGCCGCCTCGATGACGAGCACATTTTCTACCTGCAGGCCCGCGGCATCCCCTTCGACGAGGCAAGGCGCCTGGTCATCAGGGGCTTCTTCGGCGAGCTGATCGCCAGGATCGGGGTGCCGGAGCTTGAGGAGCGCATCACCACCGCGATTGAAGAGGAACTGGCGTGAGCGAGCCGGCCGCCTTCGTTCGGGCGTGCGCTGTTTCCGATCTTAAGGACGGCGGCGTGATCAGCGTCGTGCTCGGCGGCGACGAGATCGCGATCGTGAAGACCGAGGGCGACGTCTTCGCGATCCGCGACTGGTGCTCGCACGCGGCCGTGCCGCTGTCCGAGGGCGAGGTCGACGGCTACACCATCGAGTGCTGGCTGCACGGGTCCTGCTTCGACCTGCGCACCGGCCGGCCGACCGCGATGCCCGCCACCGCCCCGGTGCCCGTTTACCCCGTCAAGATCGAGGGCGATGACGTCCTCGTGTCGATATAGGAGTCATTGCACAGTGTCCACCCTTGAGATCCGCGGCCTGCACGCTTCCATCACGGAAGCCGACGGGAGCCTGCGGGAGATCCTGCGCGGCGTCGACCTCAGGGTCGGCAACGACGAGACGCACGTCATCATGGGACCGAACGGCTCCGGCAAGTCCACCCTCGCCTACGCGCTCGCGGGCCACCCGAAGTACACCGTCACGTCCGGCTCGGTGACGCTGGACGGCGAGGACGTGCTGTCGATGCCGGTCGACGCCCGCGCCAGGGCCGGGCTGTTCCTCGCCATGCAGTACCCGGTCGAGGTGCCGGGCGTGTCGGTGTCGAACTTCCTGCGCACCGCGGTGACCGCCGTGGAAGGCGAGGCGCCGAAGCTCCGCGACTTCATGAAGCGGATGCGCGGCGCGATGAACGACCTGGCCATCGACCCGAAGTTCGCCGAGCGGTCCCTCAACGAGGGCTTCTCGGGCGGCGAGAAGAAGCGTCACGAGATCCTTCAGCTTGAGCTGCTCAACCCGAAGATCGCCGTGCTCGACGAGACCGACTCCGGCCTCGACGTGGACGCGCTGAAGGTCGTGTCAGAGGGCATCAACCGGTTCCGGGCCAAGCCGGGCCACGGGGTGCTGCTGATCACCCACTACAACCGCATCCTCCAGTACGTCCACCCCGACTTCGTGCACGTCTTCGTCGCCGGCCGGATCGTGGAGGAGGGCGGCGCCGAGCTGGCCAGGGTGCTGGAGAACGAGGGCTACGAGAAGTTCACGGGGGCGGTGAGCTCGGCATGAGCGAGCCTTGGTTTTCAGGGAAGCGGGGAGGCACGGTATGACCTACAGCTCGCCGCTGGACGTTGAGGCGATCAGGAAGGATTTCCCGATCCTGTCCAGGACCGTGCGGAACGACAAGCCCCTCGTCTACCTGGACTCCGGGGCGACGTCACAGCACCCGACCGTCGTGCTCGACGCGGAGCGGGACTACTACGAGCGGCACAACGCCGCCGCGCACCGGGGCACGCACCTGCTCGGCGAGGAAGCCACCGAGATCTACGAGGCGACCCGCGCGAAGGTCGCGTCGTTCCTCGGCGCCGCCTCCCCGGATGAGGTCGTGTTCACGAAGTCGGCGACCGAGAGCATCAACCTGGTCGCGTTCGGCCTCGCCTGGTCGCTGAAGCCCGGCGACGAGATCCTCATCTCGGAGATCGAGCACCACGCCAACCTCGTGCCGTGGCAGCAGCTCGCGCTGCGCACCGGGGCGACCTTGAAGTGGTTCAGGGAGCTGCCGGACGGCCGCATCGACGTCGACCCGTCGCTGGTGACCCCGCGGACGAAGATCGTCGCCGTGACCGGGCAGTCCAACGTCACCGGCGTGATCCCGCCGCTGCGCGAGATCGGCGAGCTGGCCCACGCGGTCGGCGCGCTGTTCCTGGTGGACGGCGCCCAGCTGGTCCCGCACCACCCGGTCGACGTGCAGGAACTCGGGGCCGACTTCCTCGCCTTCTCCGGCCACAAGATGCTCGGCCCGCTCGGCCTCGGCGTGCTCTACGGGAAGTACGCGGCGCTTGACGCGCTGCCGCCGTTTCTCACCGGCGGCTCGATGATCGAGGTCGTCCGGATGGAGGAGACCACGTTCCTCCCGCCGCCCGCCAAGTTCGAGCCGGGCGTCCCGCCGGTCGCGCAGGCCGCCGGACTCGGCGCGGCCGTGGACTACCTGACCGCGCTCGGCATGGACAACGTGGCCGCGTACGAGACGGAGCTCACCGCGCACGCCCTTGAGGCGGTCGGCGCGATCGACGGCGTGCGGATCCTCGGGCCGCTCACGACCGAGAACCGCGGCGGCACCGTCGCGTTCGATGTCGAGGGCGTGCACGCGCACGACGTCGGCCAGGTCCTCGACGAGCTGGGCATCGCGATCAGGACCGGGCACCACTGCGCGTGGCCGCTGCACCGGACCCTCGGCTGCCAGGCGTCCAACCGGGCGTCGTTCTACCTGTACAACACCCACGCCGAGGTCGACGCCCTGGCGGACGGGATCCGCTACACGAAGAAGTTCTTCCGGGTTTAACTCTGCTTACCCGGGGGCATCCCCGGACCCCCCGGAGGAACATGGGGCAACCGGAAGGCGTTACAGAAGGCACTATGCAGCTTCAGGACATGTACCAGGAAATCATCCTGGACCACTACCGGAACCCGCACCACAAGGGACTGCGGGATCCCTTTGACGCGCAGGTATACCACGTGAACCCGACCTGCGGCGACGAGGTGACGCTGCGCGTTTCGCTGAAGCCGGGCGTGGACGGCGAGGCGGTGGTCGAGGACGTCTCCTTCGAGTCCCTCGGCTGCTCGATCAGCCAGGCGAGCGCGTCGGTCATGACCGACCTGGTGATCGGCAAGCCCGTCAGCGAGGCCATGAAGGTCGGGGACGCCTTCCTTGAGCGGATGAAGTCCAAGGGACAGCTTGAGCCCGACGAGGTCGTCCTCGAGGACGCGGCGGCGTTCGCCGGCGTGTCGAAGTACCCGGCGCGGATCAAGTGCGCGCTGCTCGGCTGGATGGCCTGGAAGGATGCCACCGCCCAGGCCCTTTCTCAAGGAACCAGGGGACAGGCATGACCGAGAACGCGGCGATTTCTACACTCACTGACGAACAGGTCAAGGAGAAGACCGAGGACATCCTCGAGGCACTGCGCGACGTGGTCGACCCGGAGCTCGGCATCAACGTCGTCGACCTCGGCCTCATCTATGGCGTGCTGCTGGACGGCCCGGACAAGGCCACCCTGGACATGACGCTGACCAGTGCGGCCTGCCCGCTTACCGACGTGATCGAGGAGCAGGCGGCCGAGGCACTCAAGGACACGCTTGCGGACTTCACGATCAACTGGGTGTGGATGCCGCCGTGGGGGCCGGAGAGCATCACCGACGAGGGGCGGGAGCAGCTCCGGGCTCTGGGCTTCAACATCTAGTCTCTAGCTTCGGGTCGCGGAGGGCGGGGGTTTCCCCCGCCCTCCGCTTTGCGTATCTGGCGAGAAACGCCGCTTCGCCATTAATCTGCCTCGAGCGGTTCACTTCTGCGTGTAATAATGGCAATTCGTTGCCAATGACTGTGTAAATGGCGCCAGTTTGCTCAATGGCAGACTTCCGTGTGCCGTCTGACCAGCTATGACGTCCGTTATGGCGGGTTGCCTCGGAAGAATTCTATGGAAATTCTATAGCGGCGGGTCGGTTGCGGCGCGCCGGGTGGCGGCTGTGTAAGATCAACCTTCTATTATCCGGATAAGAGGCCAATCTGGGGGATACCGAATGTTCCGGAAGTTGTCCATTCTTCTCGTCATCGGGCTGCTCGCCTTTACCGCGGCGTGCAGTTCTAAGAGCAGCAGCAGCACGAGTGCCGCGCCAGCCGCCGGGGTTGCCGCCAGCGTGGCCGCGGCCTCGGCGCCGTCGGCCTGCCCGACCAAGAACACCGAGTCGTTCGCCAAGACGAAGTTCGTGGCGGACGTCGCCATCGCGGGCGGCGCGTTCAAGCGGTACATCTACACGCCCGCCAAGGACGGGAAGTTCAAGAAGGGCGCGAGCGGGCGGTTCCTCGCCTTCGTCAAGGCCGCCGCCGCCGGGGCGCTCACCGTCAACCGGCTGGAGGCCGCCAAGACCGCGGCCCAGGCCAACCCGACGCTGTGCAAGGTCCTGGCCGAGCCGATCGCGAAGTTCTCCGCGGCCGTCTCCGGCCTGATAGGCAAGGCCAAGGGCGGTAGCATCGCCCCTTCGGACGTGGATAACGCCAGCGGCTACCTCTCCGGCCTGCATGGTGCCGCGAGCCAGGGCGGCGCCGCCTTCACCGACAACACCAACACCAGCGCCTAGCGGCGGGCAAGCGCGAAGGGCGTGGCGCTCCCAGGCAAGAGCAGGGGCGCCGCGCCCCTTGGCGCCCTGGCG